>JAGLZW010000032.1 GCA_023131225.1 Candidatus Bathyarchaeota archaeon
CATTCATAGTCTGAAACCTGCCAAGAATGTCCGTCAACACGTCCATGTCAACAAACTCAACAAAGGCAACTACATCATACTGACCAGTAACAGCATGCGCCATCTTCACGTTCTCTACCTTAAGCGCAGCTTTGGCAATTTCCCAGGATTCACCGGCTTCGCAGTTAACTAAGACATACGCTTCCACGAATGTCACCTATTCTAAATTTGCGGAAGAGACATATAACACCTATTACGTTCTACTGCGCTGCTGGACTCCCGTGTGTGCTTTAGTCTTGCGGCTCTCAACTAACCCTCAAACGTGCAGGAGGCCACTTTTCACGTGATTGGCTAGAGAGTTAGAAAGTATACAGCAAACATGAATACTCCAGTCAGCACCAAGATTAGTCCTGCACGAACAAACCCTTTCGACTTCCAAGCGTCTTTTCTCATAGTCTCAGCGGGACCAACAGTGTCAGCACCATACACGGCCTCGGCAGTTGCAGACAAAATTGCCGCTTTCTTGCTCCAAAGATTTATCCCCCCTCTACCTAGCAAAAGCAGCGAACCAATCAGCAAAAATCCAACTCCTTCAATGAACAATGCGTCTGTTGGAGAAACTATCTCATTTGAAGACAGCAATAAAACGTTAACGAAATAAGCCATAACCACAATTAGCGAGGAGATGCCCGCAATCCCTGCAACGTTAAAGAGAATGTGTTTCTTTTTCATATTGATGAGGATTCCATTAGTATGATGTCTGTCCCGCTGTTGAGGCTACTCAGTTAATGGGATAATAGAGGGGTTGTTGGATGCCCTTTTGCAAGGGGTCTGCTCTCCTCAACAGTTTCGGGGTTTTCTAAATTTTAGGTGAGTTGACCTTCTAGTTAAGCTTTGGCAGAAACGAGTCTTAGAAAGGTGGTCTAGAAAAACTTAAAGATGTCGTATACATGATTTGAGCATGTTGCCGAGGTAGCTCAGCCTGGGAGAGCACCCGGCTGAAGACCGGGTTGTCGCCGGTTCAAACCCGGCCCTCGGCATCGTGCGCGGTTTTGCGAATTGATGCTTTTAGATATTTTAAAGTGAGTTTTCGAGGAGGGTTTTCAATTTTTCGACATCGTTCTTTTGGGCCTCAAATAAGTAACCGTAGGGACAGATCGGGTCGATCACTGCTTTTTTTAGGGTTTCATCGTATACTAGCGGGTATAGCTTGCATCCGTCAGGTCGATGGGGATATATTCGACAACCCTTTTCTTGGAGAAAAACGCACCTTCCACGGTTGTTCTTTAAACGCCATCCCCCGTCTGTTTTCACTGCGAAGTACTCGAGTTCATAATTGAGCTTTAGAATTCTCCTTAAATCAAGATTGGAAAGAGGCATTCTCGTTTCCAAGCAGCACTTTACACATTTACGTTTTACACAGGGGATACCGCTTGCCAACGAGTGTCTCACCTCTTCAAACCTCCTTTCATCACATTCCCCTCTCTACAGGCCGGTCCACTCTGCGCACGTGCGCCACGGGATTGATTGTGAAAGTCTTCTCACAACCTTTAACATTTTTCATTGTGCGCATAAAGCATTTTCTCTGTAAATTATGACTGCTAGTAATGTTGCCACTATGAAAACTGGTAGGGCAACTAATGATGGAAACTTGGAAATCCCGTTTGTGGAGGTCATGGGTGCTAAAGTTTAAATAATTGTTAACACGCAAACTTGCGTGCTGTGAGGTTGTTCTTTGACGAAGGATATTAAGGTTTTTCAACCTAGCAGATGGGGATGCCCAAAGAAGGTGGAGGGACTTCCAGTTTTCCTGCTCCCTAAGGAAGAAAAAGAGAGGTTGCGCTATCGGAAGAGCCACTTGTCGGGAAGGCTGAGAAAGACTGCTTAGCCACGCGCGTGAAGCTTTCAGCAAAAATAGTTTAAGTGTATTCGATAACTAGAGTATAAGATTGAAATTGTGAAGGCTGGTGAAAACTTTTCAGGTAGTCCAATTGTTCTCAACGAGTATGGAATACCTTAGGGTTACGAGAGTTGGAAGTTGGCTTGGGTGGATTTTTAGTTTCGGCCTCGGAAGCATCTTCCTAAGTTTGCCTCCTCTTGATCGTTTCGTTGTTGTCTTGTTTGCGTTCTCACTTGCCACAGCCAGTATTTTCATCTTGAACCAATACTTCGACCGAAAAGAAGATCAGGTGAACGAGTTCAAGTCTAGTTTGCCTGTGGCTTCTGGGAAGATAACGCCATGGACAGCACTAATCTTTTCCTTTCTTTTAGCAATCTCGTGTTTAGTCTCAGTAGTTTTTGTTGAGCCAAATCTTGTATGGCTGTTTCTCATCTATCTTGCATTCGGAATCGCGTATTCTGCTCCCCCTTTCAGACTGAAAACTGTGCCAGTTGTGGACTTCATTGTTTCAGGTATAGGTGCTGGCTTCATGCCATTCTTGATGGGGTTGGAGTTAACTGGCAAGCTAGGCTCCAATAGTTCACTAATTGTTTTAGGTGTCGTTCCGTTAATGCTAATTCACTGTGGTGGCCATATCATTCAAGCGGTTGGAGACTATGAGGTAGATCGCAAAATGGGGATTCACACTTTTGTTGTCAAGTATGGCAGGAAGAATGGTGCCATTGTCGCTGGATTCTTGTTTCTATCAGCATGTTTCTTGCCATTTGTCTATTCGGTTTTTGGCTTACTCGCTTACAAACATTTGTTCATGTTTTTCATACTCCTCCCCCCTTCCATACCGATCCTCAAGCGCTATGCTGCTTTGTTAAAGAAGCCATCAGTAGAAAACGTCATGAGTATGCAAAAAACTGCCACAAAGTATGGAATTATCGGGGCAACACTAATGTTGGGTTATATAATTCTAGTGGAAATAGCCATCTTTTGAAGGACTTGACAAAGCCGTCTATAGATAATTGAAGACTCGCGCTCTTTCTAGCAGCTCATTTCTCAGAATTGATTTTCACCATGAAAGCAGTTTTTTTGCCTTCGTGGCTCCTTTCACACATTAGCGCTGCATTTTTTCCGTCTTCACTTATCCACACACATTTTCCGAAGTGTCCCCTCTCTGGATGAAACTTCTCATCCGCTGGAATTTTTATCTTATCTCCAATTTTAATTTCCATGTCGGCACATCCTCCCTAAACATGGGATGATTGTGTTGAAAACACCAATCACATCTATTCGTGGCATGTACTTTTCTCCTTTTTAATAACCATTATAGCTATTAAACTTTGTTTGGAGACACACTAACGGCGAGAGCCTAATTCCAGTTTCTTGGTGATTGTGAAATGAGTAATATTTAAATATATCTGATAATAATATATTTTTGGGTAATATATATAATGTTGAGCGAAGACATCGCTTTAGACATGATAAGATCATCTATAGTTCTACTTCTCAGCGAGAAACCTCTTCATGGATATGGAATCATGAAAGAGGTTGAGGACCGAATAGGCAAGCCAGTCAACCCAAGTCTGCTCTATCCATTTCTGAAAAAGCTTGAAAAGAATGGTTTGGTGACGTCGACTAGAAAACCTGTGGGCCAGAAGCCGAAGAAAGTGTACGAGTTGACAGCTACAGGAAAGGTATTAGCTGCCCGTATCTACAAGCGGATAGCGTCAATGGTCTCTATGGCCATCGCGCCGAACCTAAGTATATGTTTTCACTGCGGCTGCAAAATTTACGAAGGGGGATACCGAGAGGTTACAGGTGACAAAGAAAGGATCTTTTGTTGCGTTCACTGTGCTCAAGCCTACAAAAACGAGTTACCTACAGCAACCTAATCAACTTGAAGATCAAGATGGAGAAGATTTGAATGACCAAACAAAAAGGTCGAATCAAAATCAGTGGAATGCACTGCGCTACTTGTGCGCAAACAATAGAGAAGGCGTTGTTGAAATCCGATGGAGTGGATAAAGCTTCAGTGAATTTTGCAACAGAGACTGCGTACATTGAATATGATGACAAGATGACAAATGAGAAGAAACTGGCAGAGGTCATCAAGGACTCAGGCTATAATGTGGCTGAGGGGACCCGGAGGATTACGATGAGGATCGGAGGAATGACATGTGCTTCTTGTGCCCAAACCATCGAAAAGGCTCTGAGTAAGAAGAAGGGTGTAAGAGAAGCAAGCGTTAATCTGGCTACCGAGAAGGCAACTGTCACCTACGGTCTAAGCGAAACAAGCTATGAAGAGATTAAGGATGCCGTAGAAGATGTTGGGTACCAAGTTCTAGGCAGAGAGAATCAACGTGTGAGGTTTGAGGAGGAAGAAGCTAGAGAACTCCAAGCATTCTCAACAGCAAGGAGAAGAGTCCTCATCTCATGGGCGCTTACGATACCTATCACGCTTTGGATGATTCCTGAAATGGTCTTTGGAGTCAGCTGGCCTAACTCAACGGTGTTTAACCTTGGTATGATCCTTATCGCAGCTCCAGTTCTCTTCTATCCAGGATGGACTACCTACAAATCAGCCGCAAAGGCCATAACGCATCGCGCCGCGAACATGGATGTACTTATCATGCTGGGAACACTAGCTTCCTTCCTAACAGGACCATTATCTTTCTTCATGCCTATGGCTAACTATGCGGGAGTAGGCGCCATGATCATGTCGTTTCACCTGATGGGAAGATACATTGAAGCAAAGGCCAAGGGAAAAGCGTCCCAAGCCATCAGAAGGCTCCTCGAACTTGAGGCAAAGACAGCGAGAATACTTCGAGAAGGAAAGGAAGTTGAGGTTTCCATTGACGAGGTTGAAGTAGGTAGCATCATGATTGTGCGACCAGGCGAAAAGATACCAACGGACGGCGTGGTCTTAGAAGGTGAGAGCGGCGTCGACGAGTCGATGGCTACTGGAGAGTCTATGCCTGTACAGAAAAGGCTAGGCGATGAGGTCATTGGCGCTACAATCAACCAGAGGGGACTCCTAAAAGTCAGAGCAACTAAGATTGGAAAAGACACCTTTCTCTCTCAGGTCATAAAGATGGTGGAAGAGGCTCAAAGTTCAAAAGTGCCAATCCAAGAATTCGCAGACCGTGTGACCAGCTATTTCGTCCCGACAGTCCTAGCCCTAGCCTCCATAACACTAGTCCTATGGATAGCCTTTCCAGGAGCTATAGGCAGTGTCGGTGATTGGGCAAGTCAGTTCCTTCCTTGGGTTGATCCGACATTGAGCGTATTTTCATTGGCAATATTTGCTACTGTGGCGACGCTGGTTATTGCGTGCCCCTGCGCTCTCGGGCTGGCAACGCCAACGGTTCTCATGGTTGGCAGTGGGATGGGTGCTGAGAATGGTGTCTTGATCAGGCGGGGAGAAGCAATCCAAACGTTGAAAGACGTCAAAGTGATGGTTTTCGACAAAACTGGCACAATAACTAAAGGACAACCTGAGGTGACGGATACAATTCCTGTGAAAGGATTTCACGAGAAGGAAGTCTTGAGGTTAGCTGCCAGTGTCGAGAAAGGATCTGAGCACCCCTTAGCCGAAGCCATTATTAGAAAAGCCGAGGATGAAGGACTTGAATTAGTGAAGCTGGAAAAGTTCGAGGCAATTGTTGGGAGAGGAATCAAGGGGGAGCTCAAAGGGCAGAGCACTGTACTAGTCGGCAACAGGAAGCTTATGGATGAGGAGGGAATTGACTACAGCAGCTTGGAACCGGAACTCAAGAGGTTGGAGGATGAAGCGAAGACTGCAGTACTTGTCGCCAAAGACAAGAAGTGTGTCGGAGTCGTGGCGGAAGCTGACACCCTCAAGGAGGACTCTGTGGGAGCTATTGCTGAACTAGAAAGTTTGGGTCTTCAGACAACGATGCTTACAGGAGACAACAGACGAACTGGAGACGCCATCGCAAGGAAGGTCGGCATATCTAAGGTCTTAGCTGAGGTGCTACCAGATAAGAAGGTGGCTGAGATTCAGAGACTTCAGAAAGAAGTTGGACTCGTCGCTATGGTTGGCGACGGGATAAACGATGCGCCAGCCCTCACCCAAGCTGACGTCGGCATCGCAATAGGCACTGGAACGGACATAGCTATCGAAGCAGGAGACATTGTACTCGTGAGAGGCAACTTGTCAGATGTGGTTAAAGCTGTAAAACTGTCTCGAGCGACTTTTCGAAAGATAAAGCAGAACTTATTCTGGGCATTCTTCTACAACGTTGTCATGATCCCATTTGCGATGTTAGGCCTTGCACACCCCGTAATAGCTGAGATCGCCATGGCAACTAGTTCAGTAACCGTGGTTACTAACGCAAACCTTCTAAGAAGAGCTAACATCCAACCAGATTATCTGGAAAGGAGGTGAAACGATGGCAAATGATCTTGTTTGTGGGATGGATGTAGACGAGAAGACCGCAAAGTACAAGGCGACACATAAGGGAAAGACGTACTACTGTGCACCAGGATGCCTGAAAGCCTTCGAAGCGAACCCGCAAAAGTACACTGAATAGTGTCAAAAGCAAGAAGGATCAATTGCGACATACACTACATAATAAATATCTATAGGTGATTTGAAATGGTACGTGAAATACGTAAAAATGGCGAGAAATTTTACGTGTGCGAGATATGCAAGCTCTTGTATAAGAAAAGATTATGGGCTGAAAAATGCCAAGATTACTGCGCAAAACATAACGCTTGTTCTCTAGAGATTACGAGTCACGCATTAAAGTAGCGGAAAGGTGAATTTGGAATTGTCCTTCTATTATCACCATCTCAACGAGAGATGACCTAAAGGATTCTGCAGAGGCTGGATTCGGCCCGACATACTGAAAATCTGATTATGCACAAACATCATGACCCGAGTGAAATGGGATTAGAAAAACTGATTTAAGAAAAATGGGAGAACAATATTGTTGATTGGCCAATTTTTACTGGCTTTCAGGGAAGCCTTGGAAGCGGCACCAATGATAGCTATAATTTTGGCATATTTTGTGCATTCACAATATCAACAACAATCTACTTGTTAGGTTATAAAGCATCGGAAGAAGCCAGAAAACCGAGTGGGAGCCGCATAAAAAATGGGGATTTGCGGAGTGATATCACCACTGGTCGCTGGTTCAAACCCGGCCCTCGGCACTTCACCCTCTTTCATAAAAAAAGCTAAACCAAGAAACTTTGAGCTTGCCTGTAGATTTTGAGTCTCCAGATAATCCAAAATGCTGTTTGGGCCTTGTTCGGTGATTCTTGAAAGATTTAATCTATGGGTTCTCGCCCTTTTGACAACGTTTTTTGGAAGGCAAAGATTTACTGGTATTCCTAACAAGCTCAATAGCTTCGCTTTTTAAAATATAGGAGTCGACTTCCCCTTTAAGCTGAATGTCCCATCTTTATCTATATTTCATAATCCTTACTTCAATGAGTCACCATATCAGTTTTGAAAGATATTTCCTGAGGGAAAAAAGCTTGATGGATAGTACAAAAAGAAAGCTTTTGTATTTACATATTATTCCTCTTTGTTGTTGGGCGTTCGATTTAATTACGACTCTATATGTTATAGATTATCTAGGCGTGGCGGGAGAAATGAACCCTCTAGGCTGGCCTTTAGGAGCTTGGGGAGCTTTGATATTCTATATCCCTACTCTTTTGTTCACCTACTTACTTTTGTTCAGAATTCAAAACAGATATTCTGGTAGGGTTGCAGCTTTAATAACAATAATGGCTTTGGGATTTGGAGTTATGAATTTGTTAGGGGGGTTGCATAACATTGGTGTTGCAAGTCTATATACTTGAGGAAGGTAAGGAGGGCTAGCCTCCAAATACTCTCAAATTTGCCTTATCGTAGACAACCTTTAACATCTTAATTCCATGGGGAGTATAGTGTTTAACAAAAACATTTTTTTGGAGTGCGCGTGCATTCTCATGTATTATGGTATCAAATCCAAGGTCTTGCTTGAAACCGATAGTTTAATATTGAGATACCGCATTAAATACTGTTATGCAAAAGCTTGAGAAATACAGAAAACTGCTAGAAGAGTACAAGAGAAACCCCAAGTCTTCCAAGACGAGAACACACGAAGTTTTCATTCATGACTTCCGCGAAGTTGAAGAGTGGTTAAGTAGCCGTCCAGAAGAAACTAGGAGAGGTTTCGCGAGTCGGCTTTTAAGATTCTGCATGACTATGAACGTTGAACCTGAAGAGTGGCGTAGCCTAGACAAGTTTAAGGCTAGAGATTTAGCGTGGAAGTATGTCCAAGCAAACGTGAGAGATCACCCATCCGTAGCGCGAAGCGACTTAACCGCGTTGAAAAGCTTCTACAGAAACAAAGATGGTGAAAGGCTTCCTTTCGACAGTGGCAGAGGCGGCAAACATTATTTCCACATGACCCTGAAGAAAGCTGCAATCGAGCACATACCTAACAAGAAGGAAATGTTCCAGATTATTGATATGGCTGGCAACCTTCGAGATAAAGCTCTCTTACTATTTCTCTTTCAAAGCGGCGTAAGAGTGAATGTTGTAGAGCACATAACTTATGGCGACGTGAAAGACCAGCTAGAGCAAAACACAATAACCTTGAAGATTACGCCACAACTAGACTACAAGCTAAGAGGACGCGACATAAATTTCTATTACACCTTCATTAACGGCGAAGGCGCAACCGCTTTAAAGCGGTTCTGCGAGGTCAAACATAAAGAGAGCAGCCCCAACAGACCATTATTCGCCACGTACGGAAATAAGGCGATAAGCCAAAGCTACGTGTGGGAAATAGTGAAGAAATGCGTGAAAAGAACAGGGTTTGACCCGAAAACAATCACTACACACACCATAAGGAAAGCCTTCCGCAAGATTGTACGGCAAACAAACATTGACGACGATGATAAGGAACAACTGATGGGGCACGTGATTTCTGGAAGCCGCGCCGCGTACTACGACAGAAAAGACATGGATCTAATAAAGAAAGCATATCAACACTGCAACTTCACGCGGGAAACGCCACATTCAGAAACGTTGAAGCTTAGAGATCAGCTAGAAACCGAGAGAGTTGAACGTGCAAGCCTTGAGAAGCGTATAGACGCGCTTGAAAGCTTGCTTCGCCAGTACATAAACGGGGAAGGCTGAAAAAACTCTAACGTTAGAAAAAAGAAGGGGTTTTAGGGGCGAAAAGCCTCTAACTTTCTTTGCCATCTTCTGGATTGTCAGGTGTTGAAGTGATTGCTATGTGCATCCACTTGTTGTTCCAACAATCTTTCTCAGCGTGCCTGTAGGCGTTTGGGTCGCTTATGAAACTTTGAAGTTCTTGATGTAGCAGCTGCACTTCTCGATAAACTGTCTCTCTACAGAAGTCTTCAACAGGGTATTTGCTGCCGAAAAATGTCAAATACTCTTTTATGAAGTCGTAGAAGGGCTTGTAGAGAGTTAGCTTCACCGTAACCATGTTTTTGTCTAAAGTCTTCTCCACTATTGCTTTTTCACTCATGTTTTCTTTCACCTTCTCCTATTGTTTATTTCTAACGTAAGATACTCTAAAAGTAATCCTACAATCTTCTATAGATATGCTTATATTTAAAACCATCTCCTATATTCAGTGAAAGGTTTTGAGTATGCCTGTTAAGTTTGAGTTAAGCGTCATGCAAGTAGGAAACAGCTTGAGAATCACGATTCCTAAAGAAGTGTGTAAGCACCTAGAGATAAAGAAGGGCGATGTGGTTAGGCTTTGGGTTGATAACGGCCACTTCATAGCAGAAAAGAAGGAATAACCATGCCTTTCGTGAACGCAAACGACCTTTGCTCTTCCTGTGAATGTAATATTCAGCAACCCAAAAACCGAGAAATAATTAGCAGTCTTTCAGACCTATCCACACTTCCAAGAGTTTGTATTTTCGGAGAGGAAAGGCAGAAAGGCAAAGTTGTTGAGTGTGACAAGTTTAGAGAAGTAGCAGGTGCTTTCAAAATGACATGCCCTCTTTGCAACGCTGAATTTTATGTCTACTTTGACTTTGATGATGATACTAATAGAATAGATGTTGCTGAAGATAAGTGTCCAACATGTTACGCTAACCTTAGGGTTCAAGCAAGACAAGAAATCTTAACACCAACTCTTAAGGAATGGAAAGAAACTGGGGAAATGACGAAGAAACTGGGGGCGGGATGGCGTGTCTATCCTAGTTGCAACAAAGCGCAAAGTGTAGCTGTTATGGCTAGAGATCAATTTAGGGAGTTTCCAGAGTTTTTAGAGCAAGAAAAGAAGGAATAGGCTTCTCCGCCGAGGCGGAGAGACTTTCAGTTCAAATGAACTAGAAGTTAATCGCTAAGCGATAGAGAATGTCTATACTTTTGCTGTCTTCTATGAACAAGTTTAACTTTTGGGGCAGTTAGGGTATGGGTAAACCACTCAAAAACAGAAAGTTGCTACGGTGTGGCGAGTTGTCACTTTCTTGTCTAAAGATTACTACACATGGCCAATAACGCAAATTTTACCAAATTTTGTAAAACTTGCTGCACGCCACCGTTGAATTTTAGAATTGCATTTCACGCCAACAAGACACATGATAATACTTACGCCCATTCTTTGATTTTTTACAAACCACGGTTTCGCCAGCCTTTAGAGGCTTCATGCAACGCCTACAGAACCCCTTCCTTCCTACGCGGCTGAGGATTTGAGAGGTTAAAACCACATGTTTGTCAGTTTGAATTTGCAATCTTACCTTTTCCTCGCTCGTCTTCGCTTAGTCTTCTTCACCTTTTTAGTCTTGCGCTTCTTCTTTTTGCGTGGCTTAGGAACAGAGAACCCAAACACCTTAGCGATCTGGCCTGCCGTCGCCATTTTGTGAGTGCGTTTGAACCATTCACCAAACAGGTCGTCTCGCCGTTTCCGTTTTGGTTTGAGCAACTCTTGCCGAAATGAAAATCCCCATAACTGTGGTTGAAGTTGTGACTGTTTCATAAGTTGTTTTTGAAGCTGCACTTGAATTTGTGGCTGTATCTGCTCTTGTTTTAATAGTTGTGTTTCAAGTTGTTTCAGTAAGGAAGATTGCTTTAGGAATTGTTTTTGCGCTTGTTTCCCTAGTGAGCCAAGCCCAAGCACCTCTGACGTTGTCAGCAGCGACTTAGGAACTTGCCCTACGGTGATAGCTTGTATGTCTGTTGGGTATGGCTTCAGCTTCAACGCGGCTAATTCTTTGCCGTAGATTCTAGGGAACTCTTTAGGGTAAAGTATCGGGTACTGCTTGGGAATCGTCATAATCACGGTTTTCGCTTTGCGTTTAGGCTTCTGTCTCGGCGGGATTGTTTTCACGCCTAAAACGGATGCGGCACCAATTAAGCTTAAGCGCTTGCCTGTCTGCTTCGTAACTTGCATGGTTGTTTGCTTTACAATTAAAGCCATGCCTTTCCCTGAAGGCGTGACAACTCCTAGAGAACTCATTAAATCTACTGTGGCTTTTGAAGGTGTAAAAAGCCCTTTTTTCGGCACGACTCCTATTAAGCCTCTGGAAGGTGCAGAGGGAACGTAGTGGATCCGCCAAGCCTGAATCTGTATCCCATACTTGTATTCTTTAAAGAAGTCTGCTGCTACTCCGTGCCACTCATACATGGGAGAAGTCTTAACGGCTTTAGGTAGAAACTCCTTAACAGTTGCTCCCATCTCATACATAGGACTTGTTTTAACGAGTTGCTTCAAGCCAACGCCATACTGTTGAAGCTGTGGAACGCCAACTACTTTGAAGGCTAGTTTAGCTTCCTTTCCTATGCTGTAAACTGCCTCTCCCGTTTCCCACATTGGAGAAGCTTTGAAAAGCTGAGTTACTTTGCCTCCGAACTGTTTAATCTGTGGCACCGTTGCAGCCTTGAAATAAAGGTAGCGTTCTTTGCCTACACCGTAAACTGCTTTTCCCATTTCGTAGAAAGGAAAGGTCTTGAAGGTTTTAGGAGCGTAATAGGCTGCTGCTTCGCCCATTTCATAAAAAGGAGACGTTTTTAATAGTGAAACTGCACCTTTCTTTGCAGAGGGCAAATACACGTTTGACATGAGCATTTTCGCTTCTTTCGCTATGCTATAACCACGTTTGCCAGCTTCATAAAAAGGATAGAACGGGGATGTCTCCCAAAGTTCTGGTGCAACTCTTGAAGCTGTGGCTTTAAACCCTGCCATTTTCGCTTGAGTGACCCATTTAACTTGTTTGCCAAGTAGGTACGATTCTTTTCCTGCTATGTAGAAAGGTGAGGTTCTAACAACGGTTGAAACGTAAGGCCTTACCGCTTTGCCCATCTCGTAAAACGGGAAGGTCTTAGCAGCAGAGGGAATGTATGGCTTTACGGATACTCCCCACTCGTACATGGGGGAAGTTTTGGCGATTTTAAAAGCGGGTTCTGCAACGTACTTGTAGGCTTTTGCCCCCACCGTTTTCGTGGCGACTACTGTTTTTTTGCCTGCCCATTTAGCACCACTCCAAGCTGTACCTACCACTTTTGAGATTCCTTTTCCAACTAAAATGTCCCCGTAGAGGCTGCCTGCAATTTCAAGCGGGTGCCACTCTTTAACTTCCTCTAAGCCACTTGGATCACCTAGCAACGCAGAAATTGCAGCTCCCGACGCAACTACAGGAGGCTTCCCCAACCCTTTCACGCCCGCGATTGTCGCAACTGTGTAAACAAAACTTTCTCCAGATCCAAAGGCTCTAGCAGCAAATTTTCCAGAAGCCGCACCCGTTTTCACCCGCTCCCATTCGAGAGGACTAAAGCCTTCACCACGCATCATTTTCTCAAACTGTTCTTCTTGCTCCTTATGCTGCCATCCAGTGAAAAAGTCTAAGACTTGTTCCGTGATTGACTTGGGTAGTGCTGGTTCTTTTACTGTTGGTGGTTGGAATGTTATGTCGTAAAAAGTTGTTCTCTCAGGCTTCGCAGCTACAGCCACCACGTCGAAGATTGTTGCTTCTTTTTTCTGAGCTTTAGCAACAACCTCTTCAAGCTCGTCACGCTTCGTAACCGATAGAATCATACTACCCGTTGGAATATCAGTGGATACGCCATAACGAGCTTCTAATTCTTCCTTTGTAGTTGGTGGCTTACCTGCTGCCACCACCATATCGTACATGTCAATTTTGCCACTCTTATCAATGTCCAAGTATTCTTTGTATCGTGGATCGCCTCGGCGTGCGCCGTAAGCAGCTTTAATTTCACTTGTAGTTGGTACTTGAGACAAGGACTAACCCTTCTTCTCTTCTTTTGCACAGAAAAAAGCAGTGCCAGCACCAAGAATCAAAAAGTAAGAATCGGTTTCCCAAATCGGCGTTCCAAACTTATCTGAGAGTTCAATAATCGTTTTGAAATTCACGTAAATTTGGGTCTGGCCTGGCTCAAGAACCAAGGTTTTAACCTGATAGATGACTGGCTTGAAATTTTCTTTCTTAACGCGGTGAACCCCATCATAATTCGTGGCATAGAAAGCGTGTGGGCTTTCATAGATTTTGTTGGAAATCTTTTTGAGTTGATCAAGGCTTTTTAAGTCGAACAAAACCTCGCCGTCGAGGTGGAGTGTCTCGATTTGAATGGCTTTGGGTTTTCTCAGTCTCACTTTTTACCTCTCCTCTTCTTCCTCTTTTTCTTTCGTTCGCAGTTCTGTCGTCTCCAGTACTTCCTCAAGATTTTCTGAGCTTTGCTTCCCGACTTGAGTCTAGGCCTTCCACGTTTCTTCTTCGCCACATTTCACTACTCCCAGTGGTGAAACAGTGTTTACCACTATTAGTGGTGAAAAGGTTGCTTATAGATTTTACCAAGTAAAATAGATTTTTTCAAGAACAACATTTGCACAAGTGTGCAAATGGTCTAATCTGGGTACATGTACCTCTATGTTGAATGTGTCTATTCATCTGGAAAGGCAAACTTGTAGAGATCCTTAGCTGCCTTCTGAATACCCCGTTTTACAGATTCAACTTCATGAGCTGCTCTCTTAATCTCTCGGCGTTCACTACTTGTAAACCGCGCCCAATGACTCCCTATCAATGTTAGCCAATCTTCTGCTTTTGCAACTCTTCCATAGCCTAAGGTTGCTTTTCCAGCTAACCGCAAAAGCTTTGCCATTGTTTTCTGTGAGAGCAAATTGGTGAGTTGCAAGTATTCTTTGTAGTTGGGTAAATGTTTTTCATAGTTTATTAGCGCTTGATGGAGTATTTTTTCGTCGCCGTAAGCCATGGCGTAAGCCATGCCTTTCTCTGTGAGCCTATACTCCTTGATTAATCCGCGTCTAGTTTTCTTTATTACTATACCTGTTATATAGTTCCTTTCTTCTAGGGAATGCACCGCTTCATTAATTGATTTGTAATCTTTGGCTAGTCTTTTAGACATTGGCTTTATCAACAAGTCGGGGGATCCAGCAAGAAGTTCTAAAATGCTATGTTGGTTTATTGCTTTTTTCTTAAGCATATGGTGTTCCTCTTTTTCATCGCCATATGGCGTTTATGGTGTGGTAATACCCACCATATTATAATATACTAACGAGGTGTATAACACTTGTGGTTATAAAAATGCACAAGGAAACTAGAAAAATCATCCGTGTCGGCAACAGCCTAGCCGTTACAATGCCGCCATCATGGCTGCGATACTTCAATTTGACGGATAAAGATCGCGTTACGGTACTATCAGATGGTAATGTCGTCATTCAACCCATAAAAAGGGAGGTGGAACCCAACGAAAATAAGTGACTTAGACGAGTTTTTACACGCTGATTCTGTTGAAGACGGAAGCACGATCGAAATTACAGGGAAAGCTCGATACATCAGTAGTGAGGAGTCAACTTTCGGGCGTGCCTACTTGGAAATGCCAGTAAAGTTACCCGATGGTAAGGCTAAAATATGGACACCTAATAAAACAACGCTTAAAAAATTGGCTACGGTCTTTGGTGACGATACTGATGGGTGGCTAGGTAAAAGGGTTAAGCTGTCTATTTTGAAGCAAAACGTTCGAGGGGAAATGCGCAACGTTGTCTATGGCGAGGCTGCCGTTCAACCCTTAACAGATCAACTGCAACCAAATTTAAGGTGATGCAGTGCGAACAATGTGGAAAAACAATCAATATCCGCTTTTTTGTTCCTATAAGAAACCCCTTGAGAAGAATTTTGAATAGTTTGTCTCAAAACTTGAAGGAAGGCGCTTGGGTTTGCAAGAAATGTCTGAAAGAAAAAAGGTGAGTTGCGACTTTGGACAAAGACTTACAGAGCTATATTGATTTCTACCTTAAGCTTAGCTTCGCAATCGTCCCAGCAATATATGGCAAAAAAAGACCTAGTGTTGAATGGAAAAAATACCAAGAAAAAACGCCTTCAGAAAAACAAATTAGAGAATGGTTTAGCGGCAACAAGCCTCAAAACATTGCCGTTGTCTGTGGTGTACCTAGTGCTAATCTTGTGGTGTTGGACTTTGACGACCCAACAGTTTACCCGCGATTCTTTGACACATCACAAATAGAGAAAGAAACGTTAGTGGTGAAAACTGGGTCTGGAAAGACTCATGTTTATCTACGTTCCAAGAATCCTATTGCAAGCTTTACGATTCCACAGTTAAAGCTCGAAATACGTTCCGACAAAAACTTGGTGATAGCACCACCAAGTAAACACCCGGGTGGGGAACTCTACACCTTCGTAAACCAAGCTGATACGCTCATTCTAGTAGATGATTTGGAAGAAACTGTGTGGCGAAAGGCCGAGCAGCTAGGAGTTAAAAGACCTAGAGATTTCATCTTAGAAGATTCGAGTTACAGAGGTAAACAAGTTTACGAAGGCGGAGATCCGCCTTGCATTGAAGTTATGCTTAGAGGCGTGAAAGAGGGAACACGCAATCATGTTGCAGTACGCCTTTGCGCTTATTGGTTATGGTTTAGGCGAGAACAGAAAGACAAGGTTAAAAGCCTTCTTAATGGTTGGAACGCGCGAAACGAGCCTCCACTTCCAAAAAGCGAATTAAAGGACATTTTCAAAGCAGCCTTAGGACTCCAGCGGAGTTATGGCTGCCCTAAAAACCAAGCTTGGTGCAACATCGAAAAATGCGCTTTGAAGAGAAGCCAACTCCTAAGGAGAAGGGCAGAAGAAGAAGCAGAGCAGATTCTAAATAACCCATCGATGTTGGATGCCCTAACTCCACACTTGGACAACATTGTAGCTGGTGAAGACGCAAACAAGAAACTGACGTTCATACTCTGCTTAAGTGGAAAATGTAAAGACCCGAAAATGAAGCAGATCGTACTCTTTAAAGCTGAAGCAGGCGCAGGCAAAACCCGATTAATGCGCATAGCTAACGCCTTTAAAACCAAGTCTGTAGGGAGATTCACAAGTCACGCTTTAGATTATTCCGATTTGCAAGACTTCGAGATTTTGAAGCTGAAAGAACTGGGTGCTATGGATCAAGAATTTCAGGGCGTTTCAACACTCAAATTTGTTAGTAGTGATGATGAAGGCTATACCGTTGAATGCACAGAGCGTGACGAACGCGGAAGATTTACAACAGGACAACATAAAGTTCCGCCTATTACTCTACTCAGCAGCACTACGCGCATAAGCTTGGATCCACAGTTTGAACGTCGCGCTTGGATAGTAAACCCTGATGAGTCAGAGGAACAAACAGAACGCATTCGCAAGTGGAAGGCCAAACATGAAAGAGAAAAATCGTTAGTTGCTTTGGCTTTGATAAAGGAGACAAGCGCCGATCATAGTATGCGCATTCTGAAAGCTGTCGCTGAAAAGCTTGAGCCTTTAGACGTGGTTTTGCCTTTTCCAGATACGGTTACGAAGATTCTGAAAAGCAAACGACTTAGGATTAGAGGCGACTTCGATAAGGTGCTCTCACTTGTTAAGCTTCACGCTTTATTATATCAACGCCACTTACCCAAAGCTAAAGCCAACGGCAAAAAAGTTGTTTTTGTAACACCAAAATCTGCTATTGAAGCCCTAGAGCTTGCGGAGAAACCATTCGTAACTATGACTACGGAGTTAGGGGGACGTAGCCGAAAAATCATTAAAACCCTTAAGAAAGAAGGCTTGGACAAAAAAAACTTAACAATAAACCATGAGACCCGAGAGAAAATTGCTGTCCAACTGAACAGAAGCGACGCGACTGTCTACAAGTTTTTCAAAGAATGGTGCAGCGCTGGATACATGAGCATGACAAAAGACACAACTAAGAAAGGCAGCCCCGTGACTTTCAAGCTTCTCCACGATATAAGCTTCGTTGAAGGAAAGAACGCCGTTACATTCGACGATTTAAACGCAAAGACTAAGATAGGCTTGGACATGCAAAAGGAAGCAGAAATGTGGCTAGATGGCATTATCGGCGAAATCACCCTCACGGATGGGTATTCCGAAAAGACGTTGAAGCAAGCAATGGTTTTCGACACTTCTCAAATTAGCCCATCCGTAGAGCAAGTTTTGACGAGAATGCCAACTGGGCAAGAACCAAGCGTATCTAGCGAAACTGGGCAAGCGTTAGTCTTTGCGTCGAAAACGCAGACAGTAAATAACCCCATTCAAAAAAATGATATACTAGACGGAGAAAAACTGCTTTCAATTATCGAGTTAGATGAGCCTCATAAAGGGAAATGTGTAAAGTGTGGTTTGCAAGCAACTCTCTATTATCAAATCATGAATTTCAAAGGTCAATGGGGTCATGTCTGCAATGACTGCGCAGCTAATCTTCAGAAGGGAATGAAAGCGCGGCGCGAGGTGATTTCATGAGCGAAGACACACAATATGTGCGCATTCCTAAGAAAGTAATTGAGCACATTTTATCGGAGCTTAAGAAGATCCGTGAGTCTCTGAAGCGGGCTTGATTTTTCAGAGCTTACGAAAATAAACGACAATGTTAAAAGTTAAACAAGTATAGAGAAAGTGAAGGAAGTATAAACATGAGCTTGAAAGATCAACCTAAACTTGTTCAAGACATAATTTTTGCCATTGATAATGACCGTTATATGTGGATGCCTATTTGGGGTGAAGCAAGAACGGGGAAGACTACGCTTGCTTTGCTGTTGATGTTTAAGGTCTATCAAGACTGGGATAAGGTTTTGGGCGCTGTCATTTTCGATTTGAACGGTTTGCTTTACAAGATGCAGAAAGGTGAACCCGCGCTTTTCCCAACTGTAGTGAAGCCCGTTCACATGAGGGTTCCGATTCTTCTTTGGGACGACTTTGCAGCTAAGTCGGGAAAGGCTCAGACTCAGCACGAAAGAGCCTGGGATGTGTTCAAGGGTGCGTTTGACACGTTAGGCACTAGAATCTCTGTTCTTCTTGCAACTATGGTTAATCCGCGAAGCCCAACAGAACAACTACTACAGAAGTACACGCATGAAATCTTAATCCACATCCGCGAAGATGGGAAAAGAGTTTACAAATACGATAAATGTCGGATGCAGCAGGACTTCGTTGGATGGAGAAGCCGACAGCGTAAAAGGTGGTTAGAGTCACAAGTGTTTGGCAAGGTTCCGTTAGATGTGTTCAAACAGTATGACGAGATGAGGACAAGCCTAGTTGACGAAGTGTTCGTGAGCATGCAGGACGCTATGGCAGAGGACACAATAGATCGTCTAATGAAGAGAGTGCAACCCATAGACTATGAACTACTGTTCTTAATTGAGCAGTCGGGCATGGTTAATTACAGGGGAATAATGAAGTCTTTAGGCAATTCTGGAAAACAAAGTCTAACAAGGTGCAAAGCTAGAGGACTAGTAACACCAGTGCGACGTTCCCAATCCTACTACGTTTACGATATCACAGACCTGGGGCTTGACTTGTTAAAATCAAAGCAAGTACAAGACGGAAAACAAGCACAAGCATCACAAAAATCAAAATATAACATTGATTAATTACTCTATAAATAGAGAAAGAAGAAGGCTGTCACAGTCAACAAAATGGTTGTGCATGTTTTTAATGGTTTAACCATAGCGTCACCTTAAGCTTTCAACTGTTGTATTGCTTGATACCTTCATATTCAAGATTTCTTAAAAATATCAAGCCAGAGATGCATTAATGCGAGAGCATGTTTGAATTTCAAGAGGTTCGTAATGTTGCATCATTAGGTATGATATCAGTCCCACATCTGGGACAGAACTTGGAATATGTTGGAAGCTTTTTCTTACATTGCGGACATGTCATCAGCAATGCAACATCAGCTTTCTGAAGCATCACCCACTTCTCACTGCTGGAGTGATGGATCGTAGGAGAATGCTTGCAAAGAATGTGAAAGCCTGTACCATATCCACCAATAGCTAAAGCTGCGCCCCCGAAAAGAAGGGATAAAGTTACTAGCCCATATTTTCCTCCTATTCTGAAATCGTATTCTCGTACGATGGGATTCCCTGGAAAACTGTAATCTACATATTCATTAGTTACAATATTTCCCAAACCAGCAACAAGGCCTAGAAACACCGAGCCGAAGATGCCAAACGTGATTAGAACATAAGGCATCGCAAGTGTCCTCAAAAGGTTCCCCAGCTGCTATATGCAAGGCTATAAGAAAAAAGCGTTATGAATCCCAAATCTTGTCTATGGGCGCAGTTATAGAGTAAACAAAAATGAGGAATTGCGGGTGATATTTCCATTTGACTTGGGTTTGAACCCGGCTCTATTTACAACTATGTGCGTGCCTTTGTACTGATGGTTTGTTAGTAGAAGGAGGGTTGGCGTTCGTACACTTGCTTGGGCGGTTCCATCTTACCGGTCTCTTTAGGCGACAACACTTCAATTAATTCGTACTTTCTAGTGCCTAACCCATATTGCTCCGCGAATTTGGCGACGAGGTAGGGATTCTTCATTGCCCCCCAGAGACGTTCAAAGGGATGGAGGTCGATGTTGGGGTTGAGGTTGACATGTTTGAAGTAGGGCGGGATGGTCTGTTCGATCAGCCCAGCCTTTGCGATAAGATCCAATGTGGCTATTTCAACCGCCACGATGTCGCGGCTGCCCAGAACCCCAATGTCTGCTACGACGCTGGGTTGAATCATTCCCATGCAGTCGCAGTGAGGCGTTACTTGAAGGATGAAGTTGAGGAAGAACCGCTTGTTCTCGTCAAAGGTGTCAAGAACCTTTTTGGCGGTAATTGCCATCAACTCTTGAAAAGCTGCGAAGAACTCAGGCTTGATTTGTAGACACCCGATCTCTTTGTCTGCTTCTATGCATTCTAGGCAGAGCTGGTTTCTGCATGCATAAAGAAGTAGCGACAGTTTGTGTTTTTTGGTATCATACTTGAGGGCGCCGTAGGGGCAGACTTTAACAAGCGCTTGGGCATGCTCTGGTGTGCACTTCTTTGCATCCCAGTATGGAATGGAATGCTCAACACCATGGATCTTATTCCACCTTGATGGAGCCGAATAGCCGCCCAGAGCGAGGTTCTTGATTGCACCGCCGTACCCACTGCAAGCGTGTCCCTTTGCGTGGGTTAAATCTATGAGCGCGTCGGCGTCGTGAATTACGCCGCTCATCTCTAGCGTGTCCACATTCTTGTAGCCCACGTTAACTGAGTGGGTATACCCATCCTTGACGCCAGCAGCTGGAATGATTGGGCAGCCGCACGTTTCTTGCGTGTAGCCGCGATCAACCGCATTGTAAACCGCTGTGGGATTGTCGGTGATGAAGGGCCACCCGCCAACCCGTTTAACGGCTTTGGCAATCCTCCGGACGAAGAATACTGGCACCGTTTGGTATCCGTCTTGGAAGCCTAGGTGCATCTTGATGGCGACCTTGTCACGCTTCTTGATTGTTGAGAAGTCTAGCAACTCGATTATCTTGTCAACTTTTGCCGCTAAGGCTGCGAAAATTGCATCTTGACCCTGCTGTATGGAGCCAAAATAGACCTTTGCTTTTTCACTCATGTTGATCCCCTTTCAATCTGGTGAAGACTCTGGTCTAATAAAACCTTGTCGGTTTACCCTCATTTTATGTGCATAGCAACACAAACATAGAAAAATAAGGCATGTCCATTTAGGTTGGGTCTAAATTTGGCTCTCGCACCATAGATAGATGGCGCTTGTGTACTCTCTTATTTACGCGGCGAGTATGTTTGGAAAACCATAAAAATTCGTCGCCTTTATCACTATATTCTTGGTGTTGTTTATGTCTGTTGCGAAGGACACTGCTGCTGACTGGATTGATGAGAACAAGACCCGCTTGATTCAAATAAGTGATACAGTGTGGGAGTTTGCTGAGTTAGGTTTAATTGAGTTCAAGTCTTCTGCGCTCCTTACCGATGAGTTGGAGAAGTACGGGTTTAGGATTGAACGTGGAGTTGCATGTATGCCAACAGCTTTCGTAGCTACTTTTGGCGAAGGAAAACCCGTTATAGGAATAATGGGTGAATATGATGCACTGCCAGGAATATCACAAAAAAAGGCTCCGTGGAAAGAACCGTTGGAACCTGGGAAACCTGGACATGGGTGTGGACATAATATTCATGGGACAAGCGGGATGGCAGCAGCGATATCCATAAAGAATGCAATGAAGAAGCACCAAATAATGGGTACGATTAAATTCTTTGGATGTCCCGCTGAGGAGAACTTCTCAGGTAAAGTATACATGATTAGAGAGGGATGCTTCCGGGACGTCGACGCTGCAATTAGCCATCATCCAAGCACTATGAATGAAGCTTCGATGTTAAGCAGCTTAGCTGTCAACTCGGTCAAGTTTCATTTTTATGGTAAAGCTTCTCATGCTGGTGGGTCCCCGGAGCAAGGTAGAAGCGCGTTGGACGCAGTTGAACTGATGAATACTGGCGTGAACTATCTGAGGGAACATGTAATCCAAGACGCGAGAATTCATTACATAATTGAAAAAGGAGGGGACCAGCCGAATATTGTGCCTCCATACTCTAGAAGCTGGTATTATGTGAGAGCTCCAAAGAGAGATCAAATGATGTTCATATATGATTGGGTACTTGACATAGCGCGGGGAGCAGCGCTTATGACCAGAACTGAGCTGAAGGTAGAGTTCATCGAAGGCTGTCATAACTACATTCCTAATAAAACCATCTCAGAATTAATTGTTAAGAACATGCGTGAAATCGGACTGCCAAAATACGCCGATGATGATTTGAAGTTTGCAAATCAAATTGCCGAGACGATTACTCCAGAAATGAAGAATGCTCAACTACGAAAATCCAAACGACCTGGATGGGAACAGCTTGTTGACGAATTGATAGACCCTGAACTTCCTGATCCTTGGGGCGAAGGAGAAACTAGCCACGGCAGCACCGACGTGGCTGACGTGAGTTGGCACACACCCACTGTAGAATTTTGCACTGCCACTTGGATTTTAGGTACCCCTGCTCATTCATGGCAAGCGGTTGCGCAAAGCGGAGTTGGCCTTGGACACAAGTCGCTGATATTCGCAGCGAAGGTGATGGCTACTACAGCTATAGATCTCTTGACTAACGAGGACGAATTGAACAAGGCAAAGAAGGAGCATAACCGAAAAATAAATAATGCAAAATATGTGTCTCCGATCCCTACTGATAAAAAGCCTCCTCTCGATGTTTGGGAGAAAAAACCTCGTACAAGTCCATAGGCAACCCTAGCTCAGCTGTCATAAGTCGTTTTTCAAGCGTTTGTGTATGCTGCCTAAAACAGGTACATTCACTTATGGGATGCTCTGTTTTCTCAAGCTTTTGTAACTTTTAAGCTACTTGGAATTCTTCTCCTTCTTTCAACAGCATAACCTTAATGTTTGAATTGGCTTCTACTTTCTTTCTGAACTCTTCGGGGTTCGTGCTCCAGCGGTGCATCGGTATCGTGGTTTTAGGGTTGATTGCTATCGCTGCTTCAGCAGCCTCAGCGTTATCCATGGTGTATGTGTCTCCGCTGGGGAGTAATGCCACATCTACAGGTCCGAGTTGTCGCATTTCGGGGATAAAGTCTGTGTCTCCAGCATGATAAATCGTCTTGTTCTCAACAGTTATCAAGTAGCCGACCCCGAACTGCTTGGGATGATAAGGTTTTCCGGGAGATCTGAAACGCTTAGTATTGTAGGCATCCACAGCCCTGACTTTTACACCCTTTACTGTTGTCTCTTCTTCAGGTTTGAGAGTCTTAACGGTTCCACCGATTTTCGAAACACAGTCTTCAGGAGCGATTATCACAGTGTCATCCCTGCGAGCTTTTTTGATCTTAGATGGGTCACAATGGTCACTATGCGAGTGCGTCACCAAAATCAAGTCTGCCTTTTCAGCGACTTCGCCGTATTTTTCTAAGTCAACGTAGATAACTGTTCCCTCAGCTTTGATTTGAAAGCTGGCGTGAGCCAAGTATTTTATGAAGATAACCATTTTATTTCGCTTTTCAATGTGGTCTGTTAACGTATATTAATCTTGAATGTGCCGAAGAGAGAGGGGAAAGGGTGCAGGGTAGATATTGCTATCTGACTTAGTTTATGCTCTGCTTTCGACTCTACTACTTCAAAAGTAATTCCATTAATATTCTATCAGTGTATATTCCATCAAGAAATTTTATGTCTCGAATTAATTTGCCGCATTCTTTATACCTGCATTTCTTGTAAACGTGGAAAGCTCTCTTATTTGTGGCGTAGACAGAGAGCTGAAGAACCTCAAATCCGCGTTTCTTGGCGATTTCGATAAACGTCTTTGTCATAGTTGTTCCTAATCCTGAATTGCGATAGCCATCGCGAATGAAAATGCCGAACTCTACAACGTGCGCCCGTTTGTCAGTGTGGGGGTGGATGCTCGCGCCTCCGACTAGCTTGTCATCAACTCTTGCAACCAGGTAAAGCATTCCCGCCTTTGTGCCGCGTTCAAACCATCGTCGCTCCTCTTCCATGTCCATTATTTTATTGTTCATGAAGAGGTATTTTCCTTCGCGGATTACACTGTTAATCGCCTCTACGACTTCAGGCAGATCCTCTTCTCTTAACCAGTCAAGCATGGCTGTTCGTCCATCCTTTAGCTTGAATGTCTTGTAAGCCATTGCCGCATTCCAGCCTTTCAGAAAGATTTTAAGAGAAGTAATTAAACTTGTAGTAGGCTTCGAATTGCGGCTATAGTCTAGTTTGGATTAGGACATCAGCCTGCCACGCTGACGACCCGGGTTCAAATCCCGGTGGCCGCACCACTTTTCTCTCATACACAATTTTTAATGGACTTGCAGTTAGTGGCTAAAGCCAAGGCTTATTGGGCAAGAATCACAACTAGAAGAATAGTAGGGTTTGGCTATGGCAAACAAGGATTGCGGTTGTGCTTGGGAATTCCAAGGCAACATATTGGTATGTGTTAAGAGATGCCGAAAACATAACAAGCCAAAAAACCTTTCAATGCAAAAGCTGAATGTATGAGACTATAAAATAAGTGCACGTTTATGAACATTGGCAGGTTTGAACCTTATTACTGTGAAGGTCTTGTTGGGATGCACGCATGCATAAATTGATGCTCATACATATTATAACTATAACTAAAACCTTAAAACCCAAACGACAGGACATCCTCAAACGTCGACCATGGATGACATCTGAACATCTTTACAGTAAGCGCGCGCGCAAGCTTTAATCTAGAACAAATAGATATTATCATCAAATGAAAACATCATTTATACCCTTTTTTTAATGAAGCTATTCACACATTTGTTTTGCTTTTTGATCCTATAAAGAGCAGTTTGGACAATGAACACCATACAGCAAATTGTTCTCCGCTATCTCTCCTCCTTGTTCACCATATTTACTCGGCTTAGCAACATGGAGTACCTGTCTCTTCCTGCTTCCATGCCTATAAACAGTAACTCCCTTACATCCCAGCTCATATGCCAACCAAAAAACCTTCTCAATGTCCTGAGGGGTTGCACTGTTTGAAAAGTTAACGGTTTTTGATACCGCGTTGTCCGTGTAATTTTGGAAAGCCGCTTGCATGCGGACATGCCATTCAGGCGAAAGATCATGGGCAGTGACAAAGACTTTCCTAATCTTTTCCGGAATCTCTTCTATACGAGAGATCGAAGTTGTTTTTGAAATCTTCTTAATCAATTCATCACTGTAGATGCCCTCTTGAATCGTCATCCTCTCAAAATAGGGGTTTATCACGTTCAAGGTTTGTCCCAAACTTTCGGCGACATTCCTCACGTACGAAACTGAAAACAAAGGCTCTATCCCTCCGGAGCAGCCAGCAATCTCACTGATCGTTCCTGTGGGGGCAATTGTAGTTATCGTGGCATTTCTA
This sequence comes from Candidatus Bathyarchaeota archaeon, assembly GCA_023131225.1. Classification (NCBI taxonomy): domain Archaea; kingdom Thermoproteati; phylum Candidatus Bathyarchaeota; species Candidatus Bathyarchaeota archaeon. The sequence continues at coordinate 25,101 of JAGLZW010000032.1, forward strand.
ATCATTTCATAACCGTTTCTCTCCCATATGCTTCCTTGAAAGTCCTGGAAGGAACCGCGCTCTTTCGCTAGTTCGACAGACATCTTTATCCCTTCGTCATGAATAAACTTCATCACATTCTCGGCCATAGTTAAGGCCTCAAGAGAGTTGTATGGAATCCTCATTTGAATGAGCATATCAGCAAATCCCATAACCCCTAAACCAATCTTTCTGTTTCTCTTTGTCATCTTCTCGATTTCCTCGAAGGGGTATCTGTTAACATCTATCACATTGTCGAGGAAATGAACAGCTGTTCTGATGGTTTCTCTTAGCTTCTCCCAATCGATTTTGCTGTCGTTGACCATTTTTGACAAGTTTATTGATCCAAGGTTGCAGGATTCAAAGGGAAGTAAGGGCTGTTCTCCACAAGGGTTTGTTGCTGCTATCTTTCCAACATGGGGGGTGGGATTATGCTGGTTAACCATATCGATGAAAATTATTCCAGGTTCACCGTTTTTCCAGGCCATTATTGCAATTAAGTTCCAGATTACTCTTGCCCTCAGAATCTTGACAGCCTTTCTATTTCTCGGATTTATTAGTTTATATTCTGTATCATTTTTAACTGCATCCATAAACTTGTCGGTGAGGGCAACTGAAATATTGAAATTGTTCAATCGGCCCTCTTCTTCCTTTATCACGATGAAATCCAAGATATCAGGATGGTCTACTTTTAGGATTCCCATGTTTGCTCCTCTTCGTTTTCCCCCTTGTTTTATGACGTTAGTTGCGGCGTCGAAAACCGAGATAAATGATAACGGTCCAGAGGCAACTCCACCAGTTGAGTTAACAACATCATTTTGAGGTCTTAACTTAGAGAATGAAAAGCCAGTTCCTCCACCTGTCTTGTGGACTAAAGCAGCGTATTTTAAGGCGTTAAATATGCTTTCCATCGAATCTTCAATAGGCAATACAAAGCATGCAGATAGTTGTCCTAAATCTGTTCCTGCGTTCATCAAGGTAGGAGAGTTTGGCAAGAATTCAAAGCGAACCATTGTCTTGTAAAATATTTTTTCTGTCTGAGCAACTTCCTCATCTGTTTTTCCATAAAGTTCTTCCGCATGAGCAATTGCTTTCGCAACTCTTCTGAAGATTTTGCTTGTAGTTTCTACAATGTTTCGGTTTTCGTCTCGTCTCAGGTATCTAGCCGCGAGAATCACTATGGCGTTCAAAGGAAGTTTAAGATCATCCTCTACGCCTAACAAAGCTGCCGCTTTCCGTATCTCGGCTCTTTTCTGCCGATATAGAATGTACGCTTTAGCGGTTTTAGCGTGCCTACTCTCAATCAACACTTTTTCTACGATGTCTTGAAGGTCTTCTACACTTTGGGTTTCGCCTCGAAAATGCCCTTCAAGCACTTGAACAACCTTTTCAGCTAGGTGTTCAGCTTCCGTCTTGTCTTCGTCTCCCACCGACTGTACTGCTTTCCAAATGGCCTCTGAGATTTTGTTTTTATCAAAATCAACGATTCTTCCATCTCTTTTTCTTATTTTAGATATTGTTGTCGCTTGGGAGCTTTTGTTTTGAAGAGGTATCGTTTCCTTGGTTGACATAACTTCACCATCTTTTTAAATAAACGTTAGCGGATCTGGTGTCGAGATGTTTATAGTGTTTACAATAAAAAATTTGTTTAATCATTTGCTGCAAATCTGACCTTCCGTGTCTCTTTGGATCCAAATAAGTTTACTTCGTAGCTGTCTAAAAAAAGCGTTTTAGCGCATGCGGTTTAAGTTTTCAATAAAAAGTATAGCAGCTACTTGTTGGTTAAATAAGTTTTATCACGTGAAAACGTAGCGCGCGGGGGTTACAAATGTAGAAGTTTGTAGCATGTTTGTTGAATCATCCGTCGCATAGATTATAATTATCAATTCTTCATTGTAGCCGAAAGATTGGGCGCGTGCCTTTGTTAGACTTGTGAACATTTGTGAGTGCGTACCGTTTTTCTTTGAAAGCAGCATCAAGGTAAACTTTTACAATGGCTAAACTTTTTGTGTTTGCACTCCAGCTTCTTCTGAAGCCTTAACTAGTTTTGTCTTGTCTGCGCCCTTTATTCCCTTCCAGTCCAAAGTAACAGTTTCAACTTTCTCCAGTGTTCGCTCTACACATTGCCTGATAGTTTTAGCGTCAACATGTGAAATAGCATATTTCGGAATTATGTGGCCAAAGGCAAAGTCGTCTTCTAGAGCCATACGTGTAAACTTTTGGCTATAATGAGGTCCGCCGATGCCAACCGCTACTATTGAATTTCTGGATTTTCTAAGAATTGGAGCCATCGCTGCGTGAGCCACCGCTTCTGCGGCTTTCATGTCTTTCCATTGTGTTGGTGAGCTTCCAAGTTCCACGAACATTGTCGCAATGTTGAGGGAAGGTCCGTGATGGGTGCATTCGTATGAAACTTGGTAGTCTAGGCTGTGTGTGTTTTTTTGTTCCGCCATTTCCAGTAAGGCTTCTTTCATTGCGTTTGCCGGTGCTATTGAGATTCGGTTTGGTAGGCCGCCTTTTTGCGCTTGAGCGGTTAGGTTGCCTGGCGTGTGAACTGAGAGTGTTGGTGTGCCGCTTTTGCTGCTGTGACGCGAAATGTATATTATAAGCTGTGGGTTGAAGTGGTTTAGGATCGATTGGTAGTAGATTGCTTCTTCGTCGATTGTTACAAGCTTCACTTCGTTGTCGCTGAGTGTCTTATGGTATACTGGGTTGCTGTGGAATTTCTCCTCTGATTCCTTGAAGTCGTAGTGGACTAACAGTTGCTGTCTAATGTTCATGCTTGCAACGTCTTTTGTAGAAGCAACTATGAGAATCATCTGTTGCGCTCCATTACTCATTTTTGAGGTTGCCAATTGGGTTTAAGCGTTTCCATAAAACTTATATTATCTAGCTTCGGCTTCTTGAAAAAGATTGAGGACGCGGCAATGAGGCACTTGATTAATTTTAAAGATTGGGCGCCACAAGATGTTGAGTTTCTTATTGACAAGGCGATTGAGATTAAGAAAGAACCGGCGAAGTACCGGAATGCTTTGCAAGACAAGTCTTTAGTGATGATTTTTCAGAAAACATCTACTCGAACACGTGTCTCCTTCGAAGTCGCTATGACTCAGCTTGGCGGACATGCCATCTACATGGACTGGATGACAACCCAGTTCAAACTGGCGGACATAAGCGACGAGGTTAAGTATCTTTCGCGTAATGTTGACTGCATTATGGCGCGGCTGAAAAGGAATGCTGACTTGATGAAGATGTCTTCAGCGTCAAGGGTGCCGGTAATTAATGGTTGTGACGAGAAATATCATCCTTGCCAAGCCATCGCTGATTTGATGACAGTAAAAGAGCACAAAGGCAAGCTAAAAGGGTTGAAGATGGTTTACATCGGTGTTCACAATAATGTCTGTAACTCTTTGATTGAAGCGTGCACCATGACTGGCATGCAAATTACAACCGTAACACCGATTACACATGAACCTGCACAAGACAAGGAGTTGCTTGAGAAAGCGAAAAAAACAGGACTGTATCATGTGACACTTGATGTTAAGGAAGCTGTTAGGGATGCGGATGCTGCATATACTGACACGTGGGTTGACATGGAACTTTTCCTTGACCCTAAATTTAAAGAAGAAAAGGAAAAACGCATCAAGCTGATGCTGCCCTATCAAATCAATAGTGAGTTGATGGAAGGCGGTAATGCTCTGATAATGCATGACATGCCTATCCACCGAGGCTACGAAATAAGCGGCGAGATGGTAGAAGCGCCTAACAGCGTAATCTACGAGCAGGCTGAGAATAGGCTGCACAGCGAAAAGGCGATCCTGCTAAAACTACTTAACAAAATATGACAGATTCCTTTTATCAGTTAGTAAGGTAAGGCATTTGTGGAAAGAATCTACGAAAGTTCTAGCAGTCACTGTTGCCATCTTCTTTTTTACAAATAGTTTGTCTGGCGCGTTCCTTCCGATTTACCTCAAAGATTCAGGACTAAGCATTCTCGAAATTATTGTTGTTTTGTTTTTCACGTTTCTAGTCGTTGGGTTGCTGCCTATAGTTTTGATGAGAGTTACGAGGCATTTTGAACGGATAATAAGCTTTGGCATCCTCTTTACCCTACTTTTCTATGTTGCTCTTATTTACGTCAAGAACCCTGTCTTTCTCGGACTAGCGTATGGACTGGGCATAGCAACTTTTTGGCCAAGCTTCAACCTTCTCCTGTTTAGGCTCAGCGACGCCAGCGAACGAGCGGTGATGATAAGCCTGCTTTACGTAGCTATACCTTCAATAACTGGCATAATCAGCCCTGCAGTCGGAGGCTTTGTTATCGAAACCTTTGGCTTCACAAACCTTTTTACGGCTTCAATTCTTCTGTATTTGGTTGCTTTCATCGCTTCGTTGAAGATACGCTACGAGCCAGAAGCACAGAAGTTTTCGATTCCTAAGAGCCGATTGTTCACGATTTTTTTGCTGACATTTGTTCTCTTCGGTATGTCAGAGTCCTACTGGCTCGCCTACCCACTCTTTGTTTTCAGCGTTTCGTCAACTATCTTGAACATGGGGTTTGTGGTTGCAGCTAGTGCGTTGCTGATTTCCATTATAACAGTTGGGATTGGCAAAATTTCTGATGTTAAGAGAACGCGTGTGGAATTCACTATGGCAAGCGCGATTCTATACGCCCTTTGGTATTTCATACTTCCCCAAGTTTCTAGTATGATAGAGATAGTAGCACTCTCTTTACTCTCAGGCTTCGCTAGCGCCTTTGCTCTCTCTTGGTTTGCTTTCTACGGTGATTCCTTCGAGAGAAAATATCATGCTAGCATCTTAGTAATGATGGAGGTCGGCTTAATGGTTGGCAGAATCTTTAACCTCGTTCCCACATATTTCTTCGTAACAACGTATGACTATACGCGCTATTTTGTGGTACTAGGCGTTGTCTCGATACTTCTCATTCCGCTTTTTATCCTATCAAGAAACTACATTAAGAACTCTTAGCACGTGAAGACAAACGTTGATTGAATGCTTATTTCAGTATCATTTGTGTAAATTGTTCCGGATTGAAAGGCTGCAAGTCCGCGTATGTTTGACCGACTCCGATAAACAGTATGGGTTTGTTAGTCGCATACGCGACGCTTAATGCTGAACCGCCTTTCACATCAGCATCCACTTTCGTCAAAATGGTTCCGTCAATGCCTATGCTTTTATTGAACTCTTCTGCCTGCATAACCGCATCATTGCCCGTTAAGGCATCAACCACGAGTAGAGTCAAATCAGGGTTCACGACACGCTTGACTTTCGCCAATTCGTTCATCAAATTCTTGTCAGTTTGAATGCGTCCTGCCGTGTCAATGAGCACCACGTTTACGCCATGGGCTTCAGCATGTTTGATGGCATCAAAAGCCACGGCAGCAGGGTCAGCGCCATAACTATGTTTAATGATGCGTACTCCAAGCCGTTTTGCATGTTCTTCTAATTGTTCAATTGAGCCGGCTCTGTACGTGTCGCTGCAAGCTAAAACAACTGTAAAGTCTTTTTTCATGAACAATTTGGTGATTTTGGCGATGGTTGTTGTTTTTCCAGTGCCGTTGATTCCAACAAACGCGATTACTAATGGCTCTCCGCTTTTCTGCTTCTCTTTAACCATCTTTAGCAAGTCTATTTTTTCGCCTGTGTTCAAAATTTCCAGCAAAACTTCACGTAGATTCTCTCTTACAACTTCTTTTCTGCCTTCTAAACGCTTAACCTCAAGGCTGTCCAGTCGTCTTTCCATTTCGTTACATATGCGCTCCGCAACTGGAAAAGCTACATCGTTTTCAACAAGGCTTAGCTTAAAATCTGATAGGATTGGCTGTAGCTGTTTTGCTTTCAGCTCAGTTGTTGTGATTTTGTTAACTAAGCCGCTAAGGCCTACTTTTAGTTTTTCGAACATCGCCGGCTCTTCTCCTGCTGCTTAGCTTTAGTGAAACTTCGTCAAGCTGCTGTCTTTTCAAATGCATCTGCTCTACAACCTGACCTAACTGCTGCTGAAGGGTATTCTTAGATATTTCAAGCTCCGCAATGCGTTTCTGTACAATTTGCTTAGCTTCGTCTCTGGATTTCTCCACGGACACGCCAGCCCCCATGCCAACCACCATGGTCTCCGTAGTTGCAACTTCAGCTTTTATGAAGGAGCCACCGCCGATTGGCACAAGCAGAGGAGCGCCCTTCTTTTCCTTATCTAATCCTTCTATAGTCATAGACGCAAAGGCAAGTTCTGTCATTGCGGCGTTTATCAGGTTGGTTCTGTTCTGCAAGGCGTCTGCTGTGCCTTCTAATAGCCGAAGTTCCGTTAGTAGTCTACGAAAAATCTCTTCGTCACTCGACATGTGCTTCTTCCCCCAAAGTTAACTTCCTTATGAGAGGGCTTTCAATCTCCTCTGGGGGGATCTCTTCGATTTTGAAGATTTTTATTTGAAAGCGTTTGGCTCTGTGTTTGCTTCCTAACTCCATGTATATCTTTTCTTTTGCGTTTTCAGGCTTTAAGGCTCTGATCTCTTTCTTGAAGGGCGTTCTCCAGTTTGGCTTTGCTATCTCGCCTGTTACACGGAACACTTTGACTTCGCTCATCTTATTTCACCACATCAAGAGCTTGACCAATTATAAACATTTCAGGGCCTGTTGTGAGTAACCCTGCCACTACGTTATTGCTGTTCCCTATTAACCCTGTGGCTACATAAGGTATACCGCAGTTTATGCTTCCAACATCCACAGGCACCTTCAACACCTCTTCCAGAACTTGCTTTTCTTCCTCCTTAATCAACGGATGCGCTAAAACGCCTTTATTTGTAGCTAAAGCCAACGAACCAACGTATGGCAAACCTGCAACCTCCCCACGAACAACATCAACGCCCAAAGTGTCAGCTATTTTCCTAGTAGTTTTGGGTTTAAGCCTTGGGTCAACAACAGCGCCATAATCGTTTGTAAGAACCATGTTTCCATAAGCAGTCCTTTTCGTCTCCATAACTGTCAAATTGGCGTCGTCGTATACTGTCTTTATAACTTCAAGTTCTTCCTCTCGCACGTAGTGAGGTAAGATTATACCGTTCGAGTTAGCACAAGCCAGAGCCCCTACAATTACCGAGCCGCCGAGAGTCGTCTTAGCCACCTTAACACCAAGCCATTCTTCCACGTTATCGGCTTTTGGTTCGGGCGCTTGCAGAGGAATTATCGCCATTTTGTCAGTAGCCAAAGAATAGACTCCTATACTTGCGCTTCCAAAAAGATTTAGCAAGAAAATTGCCAACCGGTCGTCTCCTAAGCTAGGAAAATAGTTACGTTGCCTTCTTCATCTTTGGCAGCGCGAATTCTTAATTTCCGAGGAGGTTTCTCGATTCCTCGACTCCAAATTTCCTCGTTAACTTCATTGCTAATTATTATTCTTCCTGCTTCTTCTCCCTCTTCTTCCTCGATAGCTACTTCGCCAACTTTCATGTGTCTTTGAATGAAGGCTTTCATGATACGGATGGCTTTTGGAGCCCGTTTTTTTGGGGGCATTATCCAGGCACGCTGCAGTGGTATTGTGTAGAATCTTTCTTCTACAAATTCCTCTTCCTCTTTTTCCCGGCGACGTGGCGCTTCTTCTTCAATCTTTTCCTCGTCGAGAGCCTCTTCTTCAGCAGCTTCTTCAACTATTTCCTCTTTTTCCTCGGCAACTTCAGGTTCTTCTAGAGTCTCAGCTTCTTCTGCTGGCAGTTCTTCCTGCTTTTCGGTCTCTTGCGCTTCCTCAGCGTTTTCTTCCAAAAAATCGCCTCCTCTACGCCCTAAGTTTGCTTCGCCGCCAATGTTTACTCTTTGGGTGTCTTCTAACTCGACCTAGAGTCTTCGCTACTACCCATGTTGGAACTGGTTTTTTTTGCTTTCCAGCCTTTGCCAGTCTACGTTTTCTTGCAGTTGGCTTGTTTCTTGCCACGGTTATTTTCTCCTTATTTTTATGTCTCGACGTTGAGACTGTAATCGGGCTAATATTTCTTTCAGCTGGTTGTCGGCTACGGGGATTTTTAGGCGTCCTGTTTGAGCGAGTTGTATGAGTTGGAGTTCGATTTGTGCTGCGAATTCAGGTTTCACCATTTTTAGGTTTGTGAGGCGTTGTCTGGCGTCAGTGGACAGTATTCGGCGGAGTAACGCTTGTTTCTGTATTTCAACTTGCTGTTGCATTTGAGCTTGTTGTTGTTCTTGGGCAAATCTCTGCTGGAGTTCAAGCAGTCTTTTTTTGCGCAGTGCTTCGATTTCTTCGTCCTCGCTCACAGCCACTTCACCTTGTTTAGTACTTTGCCAGTTCAGGTATTTTCTTCTCTAATTCCTTTTTTATCTCGGTGGCCATCGTATCTAGCAGTCGTCTACCCTCACTTGTCAATACTCTACCTTGCCCTTTCACGTTTTCGACGAGTCCAGCCGCTTCAAGCTGTTGAAAGAGTTTTCTAATGTTACTTCCTGCACCTTTCCTCACATGTTCTGGGCGAACTCCCCTGTCTTTTCTTCCCGCATATTTTGCCCTTAATCTTTCAACTCCGATTGGCGCGTTCATGTAAGTTTTTCGGAGAAGTGAGGCGCAACGCGTGTACCACCAGCCTTGGTTTTGGGGTTGCCGTGTTGCATAGGAACCTGTTTTTACGTAGGGTGCCCATGGTGGTGGGGTGACCTGGTCTATGTTGTCCTTTATGTACTGAGCTAGTTTGTTGATGAAGATTTGTGCAGGGACATCGTATGGTGTTGGCAAATTTATTACCCGCGGTTATTTTCCCTCAGAAGATTCATGAAGCCTCTTATAAAAGCTTACTCTCCATTAGCTTGTTTGTCGTTGGGCTGGTTTGCATATATTCCAAGCACAAAGGGAAGACCGTCCTATTAGGAACCAGTTAGTAGACCGTTCTATTAGACTCCAAATATGATATGTTTTAGAAGAATTATGGTCTAAATTGAATATGAGCTCTCACTCCGGAATAGTTGGTCGAGAGAGATTTGAACCCCCACCCACAGCGGAGATATCCTCCGCAAACTCCCATTTTTAGTTTGAATGATGACGAAGTTATAGTCAAAAAATGTTAAATGCAATCTATTTATTGATTTACATTTGTTGGTGGCATCTTTGAGGAAAAGAGATGTGTTCTCTATAATTGTTGACCCAACGAGGAATAGTATCATCAGACGTTTGGGTGAGGCTGGAAAAGCTGCTTATTCCGATTTGTTGGATTCTGCGGAGTATATGAGGCATCTAACTAGCACAGGAACCTTCAACTATCATCTGAACTTTCTGCTAGAGAACTCTGTGATTGTCAAAGATGGCGTTGTCTACAGATTGACGAAGAAAGGACGTGAGATCGCAAGGTTCGTCAAAGATGTTGGCCAAATTTGGAATAAACTTGAATCAACATTGCGAGGTGCGCGTATGAGTATATTCAGTTTTGCGGAACAATTTGAGGAGGAGACTGGAACAAAAATGCAGAAGGTTACTTCGAAGCTCCACGGGATAGATTTCATTACGGACGAAAGGAGAGTAATAGGTCTAATCGCACAAGAGGATTGCAACACCGAGTTCTTCGAACAATATGACCCAATCACAATCGAGGGCTTCAAACTGTGCTTAAAAGAATGCGAGAAAAAAGGAAAAATGGTTAAAGAATTAGTCTTCAGCCACCCAGACTTGGGATATCATCTTTCAATTCAGATGTTGGGAATTGTATATCAATTCTTGGAAAACAATTTCGGCGAAGCCCATGCGTTCGCTCTGAAGAAAAAACCACATCCATTTCTCTTCAGAGCCGCAGAGATGAAAAAAGACTATGACGGATGTGCATTCATCGTAGCACCAGTCGTTTTTTGAAGCAAATCAAGAAACAGAACAAATATCCCAAAACATCAACGAAAGGCTTCTGCAACAACGATTGCAGATATCTCCTGCACAATCCGTCATTTTTCTCTGAGCTGAGATTTCGGGTGGACACCATTTCTTTCTACTTCATGTCATTATTCACAGTTCATAAAATTAAAAAGGATTCTAACTCAACTGTAATTGTACGCGCACAGTTGAAGTGTGGTGATGAGGTTTTGGCCGTATCCACATTAGCCAAGGAAGAAAAAATGGAAGAGAGAATAGAGGAAAGAAAGCTCATAATACATAAGATCGTTATCGACCTTGAAACTGCGAAAAGCATTGTCGAGAAAGGCAAAACTAAATTCTTGCAAAATTAGGCTTACTTAGAGGTGGGAGTAGGGAGTGATCCGTAACCACAAAGTTCTTTTAACTCGACCAAACTTTTATGTGCTTCCAGAGAATCTGATTGAGGGATGATGCAAAGTGAAAGTGCATCTTGAATGTGTTCCTTGCTTTTTGAGACAAGCATTGGAAGCCGCAAAAATGGGCACAGATGATGAAATGATGTGTGAAAAGGCTCTTAGAGGAGTTATGACTTATCTTTTAAATGAGCAATGGACTAAAATTATACCTGAGCTTGGCACAAACGTGCATAGAATTGTCAAAAGAGTTACAGGTAACATGGATCCCTATAAACAATTGAAGGAGAAATACAATCGGATAGCGTTAGAGCTTTATCCAAAACTTAAACTTATTGTTGACAATTCTAAAGATCCATTACTAACTGCGGTCAAGGTAGCTATAGCTGGTAACGCCATAGATTTCGGTCCGAGAGTAGATATCAACCTGAAAAAGGAAGTTCAAAACGTATTAGATAATGAACTTGCCATAAATGATATAGACCAATTAAAAGGGTCAGTCCTGAAGTCTAAAAGCGTATTATACCTTGCAGATAATGCTGGAGAAACATTCTTTGACAGGATATTGATGGAAGTGTTCTTAAAACGAAGCGTTAAAGTAACTTATGTGGTTAAGGACGCGCCCATTCTGAATGACGCAACATTTCGAGACGCTGAGATGGCTGGAATCTCTCAGATGGCTAAAGTTCTGTCTGTCGGAACAGACTGCACTGGAGTGCTTTTCAAAGAGTGTTCAAATGAGTTTCTCAGCGAATTTGAAAGTAGCAGTTTAGTGATTAGTAAAGGTCAGGGCAACTACGAGTCGCTTAGTGATGTTAAAAACAAGGAAATCTTTTTTCTTTTAAAAATAAAATGTCCCATAATTGCGGATGATATCGGTGCAGAAACAGGGTCCATAGTTCTGAAGAGAACCTTCAACAAGAATAGAAACAACTTTGCCAGCGCTAAAAAGCTTTTGTGAATTGCGCATGCGTTTTTGCTCATGTAATTAGGAACTTGGGAGAGATCACAAATAAAGTCGATATTTATTTAAGGCTAATTACCCGCATCTTCTCTTTCATGCTTAGCGCACTAGGGTGTTTAGAAATTGGTGTAAAATGGTTATATATCCGTTTTTGCGTTTTCAAGCTTGTTTTCACCTTCTTTTGTAAGCGTTTTTTTAGAGATTCTGGGACGATAGGCGAGGGTTTCAGAGGGGTTAGCGGAATCCGTTATTCACCGTTTTTTCGCCTTCCAGAGCACGCTATTAGATTTCTTACGTCCTTTTTCAGAATTTTAGGGGTGATCCCTGCTTTTTCCATTTCATGAAGCACTTATTCTTTCAAAAAGAAAACGAAGTACGCCAGCTGACTCGCAGACGAAAAAAGCAGAAAACAACCCCTAAATCCTCAAAGAAGAATTAAAACCATTTTTAACCATATTCTAAACAGGCTAGCACGCGCTGTTTATTTCCACATAAAAGGAAAGCCCCCAAGAAGAAGCGTCCTCTCTTCCAAACGTCGTTGTCAACTAAAGTCGTTACCTTTACTGAATGCCATCCTTTCACGTTTTTTCCCAGCGGGCTAAGAACTG
>JAGLZW010000033.1 GCA_023131225.1 Candidatus Bathyarchaeota archaeon
GCACTCTGGGAGGACAGCCGCCGATAAGGCGGAGGAAGGAGTGGGCCACGGCAGGTCAGTATGCCCCGAATCCCCCGGGCCACACGCGTGCTGCAATGGCAGGTACAATCGGTTCCTACCTCGTGAGAGGATGGTAATCCCTAAAGCCTGTCGTAGTTTGGATCGAGGGCTGCAACCCGCCCTCGTGAAACTGGAATGCCTAGTAATCGCGTGTCATTAACGCGCGGTGAATACGTCCCTGCTCCTTGCACACACCGCCCGTCGTTCCACTCGAGTGGGCTTTGGGTGAGGCGCGGTCCTTAGTGGCTGTGTCGAGCCTGAGGTTCGCGAGAGGGGAAAAGTCGTAACAAGGTGGCCGTAGGGGAACCTGCGGCCGGATCACCTCCTAAGTAAGCAACGCTTTGCTTGTGGGTTGGAGGGGAAAGATTGTTCAGTGCGCTAAGCTTGATGCTACTTTTATTTCATTGTTGGAGAAAAAATAGATGGGTAGGCGGTTTTTGGTGTCTCAATTGCTTATTCTTTTTTAAGGGTGATTTCCATTGTTGAGACGTTTCTTGGGTTGCCGCCTTCTCTGGGTGTGATTTGTTCGGTGCCGATGGAAATGGCGTGTACTTTGGTGTCTTTGAAGAATCGGTTGCGAACGATTTCAGCGACATCAACAGCTGTGCTTATGGCGCGGCCACGTGCCTTTAATGTGACTTCGGTTGTGTTGCCCATGTTAAAGCCTGTAATGACTGCCATGACGTAGTTCATTGGAGGTTTGTTTCCGACGTAAATCACGTTTGGTTCTGTACTCATTTTGTATATCTGCCTTCTTTGTGTATATAGTAATAAAGGCAATAGACAGACTAGTATATGAACGTATAGGAACAAAAAACTAGAATTAAAGTAGGACAATCACCGCATGTCCTTAACTTCTTCCTTTCTCACGTGTTTGCCAATCATCTAGAGCCTATAATGGAGAGTCTAATCCCGGAAGCCACATACTTCTACAGCCACATGTCTGTTGTGCTCAGTAAAGTTAATAGGAGACAATCCTTACAAGCCTTTAAGCTCATAATTGAAAGGGGATTCACAAGCATGCCAAGATTCAAACAAATTGCAGATATCCTAAAGCTCATGGATAAAAAAGAGAACATACGGAACATTGGAATAATCGCCCATATAGATCATGGCAAAACAACTATGACAGATAGCCTTCTCACTGAAGCGGGCCTCCTAAGCCCAAAAATCGCAGGTGTGGCCCGAGCCCTAGACTACCTTGAGGAAGAGCAAAAACGAGGAATTACAATAAAAACCGCCAACATCAGCCTTCTCCACGAGGAAAAAGGCACCCTATACCTAATTAACCTCATTGATACTCCAGGCCACGTAGATTTTACGGGAAAAGTTACACGTGCCCTGCGCGCCATAGACGGAGTGGTAGTGGTCGTGGACGCAGTTGAAGAAGTCATGGTTCAAACCGAAACGGTCACTCGGCAAGCCCTTAACGAACGCGTAAAACCCGTATTATTCATAAACAAAGTCGACCGCCTAATCAAAGAGCTCAAACTAGGTCCAGATGAAATCCAAGCAAAACTTGCTCGCATAATACGTGACTTCAACAACCTTATCGCCCTATATGGCGAGGCTGAACAAAAAGAAAACTGGAAAGTTGACGTTGCAAAAGGTACAGTTGCCTTCGGTTCAGCTCTCCACCGCTGGGGTTTTACCGTCGATATCGCTAAAGAAAAAGACATAAAGTTCAACGACATAATAGATGCTTACAAGAACGAGAAAGTCGAGGAGCTAGTCCAAGAACTGCCTCTTTTCAAGGCCATCCTCACAATGGTCGTCAAGCATCTACCAAACCCCATGGAAGCTCAAAGATACCGAATTCCAAAAGTCTGGAAAGGCGACATTGACTCTGAACTGGGAAAAGCCATGATGAACGCTGACTCTAAAGGTCCGATAGTGATGTGCATTACATTAGCACAGCTGGATCCACATGCCGGACTAGTAGCCACAGGACGCCTATTCTCCGGAGTTGTGAGGGAAGGAGAGCGAGTATACCTCGTAGGCGCTAAAAGAGACTATCGCGTACAGCAAGTTTCCATGTATATGGGTGCTTTCAGAGAAGTTGTTGGTCAGATAGACGCGGGTAACATAGCTGCGGTTCTAGGTCTTGATCAGGCAAGAGCAGGTGAAACTCTGGTAAGCGTTAATAGTAAAGATGGGATGGTTCCTTTCGAGCGCATAAAATACGTCTCCGAACCAGTCATCACAATAGCCATTGAACCAAAACACCCTAGGGATTTACCTCGTCTCATCGATGTCATGCACCGTCTAGCCATCGAAGACCCCAACTTGGTAACAAGCATAAACAAAGAAACCGGCGAATACCTACTAAGTGGGATGGGCGAGCTTCACCTAGAAATTGCAGTGAAGTTTCTCCGAGAATTCGCGGGTGGGGACTTCGAAATAATTACGTCCAAACCACTAGTGGTCTACAGAGAATCAACTCTGTCGCCAAGCGCAGTGGTTATGGCAAAAAGTCCGAACAAACATAATAAGTTCTGGATACAACTGGAGCCACTTGAAAAGAATATTATTCAGTTGATTGAGAAGGGTGACTTAGCAGAGGAAATGGCGCGAAAGAAGATGGGCATTGTTTTGAAAGAAGCTGGCTGGCCCACTGAACAGGCAAGAAACATATGGGCACTTGAAGAACATAGAAATATTCTGGTTGACTTGACAAAAGGCGTACAGTATCTGCGGGAAATTCGAGACATGATAATTTCAGGGTTCACGTGGGCCTGCCAAAATGGGCCGCTGTGTGAAGAGCCCATTCGAGGATTGAAAGTGAAGCTAATGGATGCCTCGTTGCATGAGGACCCTGTGCATAGAGGCCCAGCCCAAGTTATGCCAGCTGCTCGACGTGGAATTCTTGGCTCATTCTTGTCTTCGAACCCTGTCATTCTTGAGCCCGTCTACAAGATCAGCGTGTCTGTGGCAGCTCAATGGGTTGGTGAAGTTTCTGGTCTGATCACTAGAAAGAGGGGGCGTATCATTGCCTCGGAGCAGAAAGGTCCTTTAACGATGATTACAGGGTTCATTCCTGTTGCTGAAACTTTCGGATTGTCTGCTGAAATGAGGTCAGCTACTTCAGGGCATGCTTTTTGGCAAACCGCTTTTGATCATTGGGAAAAGGCACCGGAGAATGTAACCGCCGAGGTTATTAAGACGATTAGAGAAAGGAGAGGTCTGTCGCCAGACATACCCAATGCCAGTCGGTTCATTGACCAGGCCTAAGAGCTCAGCTTTCACTGGTTTTCGACAGTATTCTTGTTGTAGATTATGTGTCCAGCGAAGGTATTAGCAATGAACCGTCACAAGCCGCCGAGTTAAGTTGCGGGAAATCTTCGTTGAGCTACAAAATAAAAATTCTAAGCCACCTACACCAAGAAGGCTAAATAATGAAGAAACGTAAAATGAACACTAAAACAGCAGTTCGCCTCAAAGCCCCAAAATCGACTAGAGCCGAAATGACTCTGCGAAGAGCAATGACCAAGAAAGGCTTACGTTACTTTAGCCAATACATGATACGATGCGTAGACGGCAACGACAAAGCTTGGACGTTCACCGTAGATTTTCTAGTTCACTCAAACACAATCGTCGAAGTGAAAGGCGAAACCCATAAGTGGAGTCGACAACAAGAAAAAGACGATTGGAGAGAAAACCTACTAAGAAAACAAGGATTCAACGTAGTCACAGTCACGGACGAAGAAGTAAACAAAAACATTGACGAATGCCTTAAAAAAATAATGCAAGTTTGCCCTCGCAGCAAAGAGGCGAGAATTTAATGGCATCGTCAAGTCTTGAAGCGTCCCCAATGTTAGCTGGCGAGAAGCGTAAAGAGTGGAGTAAGCAGCACCCATCTATAAACAGGTGGCTAAGCAACCTTCAACCCAAAACTCAAATCAGATATCTCTATTACGCGCACAAATACTTTACGTGGGTCAGCCAGAAAGGGCCAGACCTCTTCAAAAACAAAACGCCAGAACAGCTCCTAGACATGCAGGATGAATGCGTACGACAAAGAGCGCAGTTCAAACAAGTTGACCTGCTGCGTTCATATTTGAACGAGAGGGAAGGCACGTACTCGACGAAGATGCTGATTAAAAGCGCCATTTATAGCTTCTACGCTTCCAACCACGTGCCCTTGCCCCGCGACATAAACTTTAAGATAAGAGCAACCAGAGAAAGCGTTAAAGGACACATGAGCATCAAAGAATTGAAGAACATTATTCTAAGTAGCAACAAATTCCACCAAGCCATTTTCATCATCATGTTTCAATCTAGCATGGGCCTGAATGAACTGGTGTATTTTAACACTCACTGCTGGCAGCAAGTTAAGAAGCAACTGGACGAGGGAAAACAAGTAGTCAGAGTAGACTTGCCTAGACGCAAACACCGCTACATGAAGCCTAAAGGCGGCTACTTCACCTTCTTCGGCAAAGACGGCGTTGACAAACTGAAGAAGTACCTAGAAGTAAGAGGCACAGTTACACGAAAAGACAGAACAGTACAAGACACATTGCCCAAACTGGAAGAAGCCATCTTCGTCACCGAAAAGTGGGCTCTAATAAGCGGGGAATCAATTAGTTGCTACTTCAAAAGGCACACCGTAAAAATGGGGATCATCAAAAAAGAAGGCTGGAAGCAAACTTGTCAGATACAGGGTTCATGCACACGAAATGAGAGACACGTACAGGACAGAATGGAATTTAACAGATGCCAAACAATTCATGGCAGAATTCTTCTTAGGTCACAGCATCGACTCAAACCAGTACAACAAAGTTTTCAACCGGTCTGAATGGGCACAAGAACAGTTTGAACAGGCAGAGCCTTACTTGAACATCCTAAGTGAAGACCTTAGAACCGTTTCAAGAAAGGACGTGCACACGCTTGAAAAGAACTTGCAGGCCGCGAATAAGCGCATAGAGGAATTAAAGCTGCGACTTAACGGTTGGGGCATGGCTCCACCGCAAATGGACGAATTAATGAAGCGGTTAGAAGCACTTGAGAAGAGGGGTAACAACGATAGAGAGACTAGATAACATATTCACTGGGGAGGATGTGAACACGTGACTAGATATTTCTTTACATATCTTTTGCAGCTTTGGACGATGCCACTAGATAAGGGGGATTTTTCTCCACATATAGCCTTGAATGATGAAGTGGTGGGCAACCTTTCTGGTTGTAGTTTACGATAAAATCTCCCACTAAATCTCCTAGACTACTATGAGATAACGGTTTAATTTTTCCGTTCTTTACGAGCTGCGTCAATTCATCTTGGAAACTCAAAAATTCATCCATAGAACCTCTTTTCTCTTCCTTTCCTTTCAAAAAAATTTCAAAAAGCTTTTCAGAATTATTTCCATGTTTTTTCTTAAAAGACCCTAAATCGATTCTCACCCACTTTTTTCCATATAATTCTTCTGTCAATGGTCTGTCTGAAGGTTCAGCATCGTTAAGATTTTTTTCGATCCATTTCTTAATTCCATTTTCTTCCATCATATCAAATATGTGATGAGCCCCAAGAACAGACTGATACAAGAATTTTAAGAGATCTCTTAAAGTGACTCCTTCATGAGCATCAACATATTTCTTAATAATTCTGCTAAACTCGTCGTTGCAATCACCAACAAATTCTAATTCAGTCAATGAAAGTTCTTCAACTGCCATAGATACTTTAGAAATATTTCCTAAATTTAACACTATGGTAGACTTCTTTGTGCATACAAAAATGTAAAAGTTATCTATCAGAAAGGGTTTTATGCATTCTCAGGGAGCTTTGTCCTTGAAAGCTTTTTCTCAAAATGTAGAAGGACTGATGAGCCATCTAAGCAGGTTCAAACCAGAAACATTCAATGTAGTTTTGATGCCTGACTTCTTTTTGGATCGTTTCATCTCATGGAATGGAAACGCGAGACATTTTTCAAGAAGGATATCTGAAGTTGTGAACCGTAAGGGGGGGAGTATAGATAATGTGGCGCAAATGGAGACTAGGGGCGGTAACGCTGTTAACACTGCGGAGGCGCTGGCTTCTCTAGGCATGAATGTGTTTCCCATTGTCCATACAAGTGAGCTTGGGTTTAAGCTACTCGAGCTAGGCCTTCAACAATTAGACATTGATCTATCGTACGTTAAGGTAAATGGCACCGTTTCCCTTACAACAGCCTTGGAATTCACACAAGGCAGAGAGAAGAAAAATGTAATGTTGCGTGATCTCGGATCTTTAGAAAAATTCGGTCCAAATAACCTCACAAAAGAAGACTTTTCTCTCTTAGAGAAGACTGATTATGTTTGTGTTTTCAACTGGGCTGGTACTCGAAGACACGGAACAGCACTTGCAGAGACAGTGTTTTACCATGTTAAAACTGAGGGCAGAGGTAAAACTTACTATGACACTGCCGACCCACTTCCGAATAAACCGAAAATACCTGAACTAGTCGAGAAAATTTTGCTTCGCAGCGATTTGGTAGATATCTTGAGCGTAAACGAAAATGAAGTCATTACCTTTGCTGAGTATGTAGCCCCTAAACGATTGGCCAAACTTCAAGAACAATGTAAGTCCATGTCGGCTCTTGCGAAAGAATGCGCGAAGATTCTAGCTCAAAGATTTACCAGCCGTATAGATCTCCACGCCACAACCTATTCCGCTACTTTTGCAAAAAATGAGAGCACTGTCGTTCCTGCTTTCAATGTTAAGGCTTTGCGGGCAACAGGCTCTGGTGACGCTTGGAATGCAGGCAATATATATGCAGACGCAAACGATTTTCCAGTTGACCTGAGACTTATGTTTGCAAATGCTGTTGCAGCTTATTACATTAGCGGCCCAACCGGTGAACACCCGCAGGTGTCGCAACTCTGCAATTTCCTTAAAAGAACACTTAGCCAAAGTAATCGATAGCGGTCATCTGTGCTGTGATTAACTGTGAAGCGCTACAAAGCCTTAGCCGTTAAGACACAGTACTGGAAGCCTAATGTGGACTATATTTCCAAAATGGTTGTGGATTTGAAAGGCAAGGTCCAGGATGGTGACATTGTAGTAGTTTCTGAAAAGGCTATTTCGACAGCAATTGGCAACATTGTAGATGAAAGTGTAGTGAAGCCAAGCTTGACGGCATGTTTTCTAGCTAAATATTGGATGCGATATGTTTGGGCATATGTTCTTGGGCCACTCTGCCACTTGCGAAAGAGCGCGATTCTTCACTTTAGAAACTATCCTATCCAAGAAGGTAGTGCTCATAAACAAGTAGCGTTGCAATATTGCGGCTTTTTGCAAGCGTTAATGCATAGTTCTGAAGGCGGAATTGATGGCAGCAATCTTCCGTACTCGTATGTTAGTTTGCTTCTGAATAACAGTTATCGTGTGGCAGAAAGAATTCGTTGTAGCATAGAAGCAGAGCTTAATAAAAATGTAGGTGTCATGATTGTTGATACTGATAAAACGTATTCTTGGGGAAACTTTCATTTTACTCCTAGACCTAAGCCGATTAAGGGAATACTGTCTGTAGGTGGGTTTCTTAGCTATATCGTCGCGCGGGTCTTGAACTTAAAGAGAAGATCTACTCCATTGGCTTTTGCTGGCATAAGTATGGGTATCGAAGAGGCTTTAAAGGTTGCAGAGTTGGCCGATCGTGCTCGAGGTTTTGGCGCGGGAAGGACAATTTGGAGCATGGCTGAAACTTTCAACGTTTCCTTAACAGGTGTTTCTTGGAAAATGCTGGAAGAAACAGAACACATGCCTATTGTTGTGGTTAGATCGATACATTTTGTGCGTGTCTAGTTTTGTGTTTTTTCCCAGTTCAGTGAAGGTAAGTGACTAAGCGTGCGCATCGTAAAGCCCATATAGTGAGATAAGTTACTTGAAGTATCACTGACTCAAAACTGGAGAAACTAAGATGAGCTCAATAATTAAGCAGATGGACACGTTTTTCAACCCGAAATCAGTTGCAGTAGTTGGCGCCTCCAAAAAAATCTACAAGGCGGGGCATGTAATTTTCAAGAACTTCGCTGAAAACAAGCGAAGAGGTGTATTTAAGGGAGAGTTATATCCAGTCAACCCCCATGAAACCCACATTCTGGGATACAAAACTTATCCTTCATTAGCCAAGATACATGGGGAAATCGAGCTTGTTGTAATTGTTGTGCCCGCTGTGGCTGTTCTCAGCGTTATGAAAGATGCTGCTGCAAAAAGCGTCAAAGTTGCAGTGATAATTACCGCTGGATTCAGCGAAATTGGAAAGACTGAACTTGAAAACGCTGTAGTTTCAGTTGCAAATGAAGCTAACATTCGAATTTTAGGACCTAACTGCCTTGGCGTCTACGACATAAGCACTGGAGTCGACATGTTGTTCTTACCAGAAACAAAAGTGTTAACAACTGGGGACGAATTCATAGCAACCCCTCGCCCTATGGCGGGACATCTTGCAATGATTACTCAAAGTGGCGCTTTTGGTGTTGCTGCACTTGATTACTTGAGTGGAATGCAGATGGGTGTAAGCAAGTTCGTGAGTTTCGGAAATAAATGTGATGTAGCTGAGGCTGAAATGCTTGAATACTTTCTTCATGACGACGAAACGTGGGTGATACTTCTTTATGCTGAAGCCATAGAAGCTGGTAGGGAATTCATGAAAGCTGCGGAGAAAGTTACAAAAAGAAAGCCAATAGTTGCCTTAAAGAGCGGGAGAACTAAGGCTGGTGCTAGAGCTGCTGCTTCTCATACAGGAGCCATTGCAGGATCGGACAAAATCTATGATGCGGCTTTTGCTCAAGTGGGTGTCATTCGCGTTAAGGATATGGAGGAGTTTTTTGATGTTGGCAAAGCTTTTACTTTTCAGCCGCCGGCTGCTGGAAATAGCATTGGAATTCTTACTGATGCGGGAGGGCCAAGTGTGATGGCTGTTGATGAGTGTGAGTTACGGGGTTTAATGGTTAAAACGTTATCTGATGAGGTTCTTGAAAAGTTTGAAAAGTTGAAACGGGAGGGAGGGCTGCCCAAGTTTGCGACCAACTTGAATCCGGTTGATATTACGGGTTCTGCAACTTCTGAGATGTTTGAGCTCTCAGCAAGGATTTTGTTAGATGCACCTGAAGTTGACGGTTTAATTGTGTTGGGTTTGCATCATACTCCCGCTTTGCAGGAAGATTTTGTGGACCGAATAGCGAATTTGGCGAAGAGTTATACGAAGCCTGTTGTTGCCTGTGACATTGGAGAGACAGAGATGGCATTGTTTATCCGTTCAAGATTTGAAAAGCTGGGAATTCCGGCTTACTCTACACCGGAAGACGCGGCGCGAGCGATGACTGCGTTGGTGTATTATGGCGAGTATTTGAGGAAGATAGATTGCTTTGATGATTATTTGGAGATCTATGCGAAGAGACATGGCGTTAGCTTTTGATGTTGGTGTCTAAGTATATTGTTAGTTTGACTTCGTCGCTGTCCTTTAGCGATAGTGTGTTGCGTAGATGAACTGGTGCAATGATTTCTAGGACGTTGGGTGGATGGTTTGTTTTTTCGGGGAGGACAATGGCTCCTTTGATTTTGTTCATTATCAATACGTTGAAGCATTGGGCTTGAGAGAAACCCTCTGCTGGGATGATTTTGGTGCCTTTAGACTCTTTTAAGATTTTTTCTAGTTTTTTTGTTTCTCTTTTTTGAAGGTGAATGTTTAATGTTCCAAAGTAAGGGTTGAAGCTTAGTTTTTCTTTGATTTGCTTTGTTGCCCAAGGGATTCTGACAAATTGGCTTCCAGTTCCTTCGCCGCTGAATACTGTTCCTTTTATTGTGACTGTGTTCATTTGTTGACCTTCGACGTAGAAGACTTGATTGCCAGCTTGTAGGTCTGCTTTCGGTTATTTCTGGGTTTTCAGCCATTCAGCTACTTTTTGGAACAAGGGGTTGGTTGACATGTCGATGACTGGGACTATTATTTTTTCTTTTGTTTCGATTATGGGTTTGTAGGTTGGCATGGGGGTGTAGCTTAGGAAGGCCCAGTAGATTCTTCTTTTTTCTATGAGTTCTTTTGCGGCTGCTTCGGTGTTTATGGACAGGGGGAAGTAGATGAAAGCTATACCTCGGGCCCAGTATATGCCTGCTGTTTTTCCTCCAGCGATGATGCTTGTGAATCGTGCCAGATCGTCTGGTGTTGGGAATTGGGTGCGTTCAATGACTATGATTTCTTTGAAGGGTTCGTATTTTATTGTGAGTTGGTTCATTTTGTTGTTTTCTCCGTGTCTTCCTTATTTACTGCGCTTCATTTTTATTCTCTTCGCATATTTTAGGTTTGTATTTGTGCTTTTAGTGGTTTCTGGTTGGAGCGCGTAACCAGCTGAGCGGAATCGTGGCATAACATAATTTATCATGCAACGGGAGTTCAAAACGATTGGATGAACACGCGACTTTATCTGCAATGATGTATGCTGTTGAAGACTGAAAGCTTTAATGGCGGGTTAGCTGTTTGGTTGTTCTTCGTTTTGTTGTGTGCCAGTTCCCTCTATACCCAGAGGCATACTTCACTACGCTAAACATCCGCGCCCACAAGTTGACGAACCACAAAATCGAATAAAACGGTGTATAATACAACAGCCACTTGTGATTATACTCTCCATACGCAAACCGCAGCGCAACCGCCTGAGCCATCATGCCTACGAGTAACGCATAACCGCCGAACCACAGCAGGTTGAGTACAAACAGAATCCTGTCGGGTGCAAACCAGAACAAAAGCGGGAAACTGATGACTGCGGCGAACTCCACGAAGGCCCCAAAATATTCCACAACTAGACAATACCATAGGAGCAAACTTAGCCAACGTCTCTCCAGCAAAATATCTCGATGAACCCCTAATACGTTGTGCAGCCAGCCAACGAACCATCGAAGCCGCTGACTCCAAAAGCTATCAAGATCTCTGGGTGCAATAGTTCCGCACCGCGCTGCATTCAAATATCCCACTCCGTAACCGCGCTTTTGCAGCTCCAATGTAATCTCAGAATCCTCGGTGACCGATTTCAACCTTCTACTATTCAAAATGTCCCTGAGTACATCTGCCCTAAATAGTCCAATCGCCCCGGGAACTACTAAGACAGCGTTTCCCAAGGCCTGTGCACACCGAAAAACGCTTAGCCCTTGACTATATTCTAGCTGCTGCAAAACTACAAGCGGATTAGCCTCAGCCTCGCCGTCGCTGGGATGAACATAACCAGTAACCGCTACCTTTCCATTTCTAAGCATATATTCCACTAGACCTCGCAGCGCGTCCTTATGCCACCAAGAATCTGCATCCACAACCGCAACAACTTGGCCCAAAGCACGATTCACGCCGGTTCGCAAAGCCTCAGTCTTCCCTAAATTCGCCATATGCCGCACAACTCGCCCCTTAACCTTCGGATGCCGCCGCGTGTTCAACTGTAAACTTGCAAAGGCCACCTCATAACCAGCATCAATACTTCCGTCATCTATGACAATAACCTCTACAGGTCCAGGATACTCAGTTGCACACCGGAACAAGCTGTCAATGCACCGTGGCAACTTTTTCTCCTCATTAAAGGCTGGCACGACAAATGATACCATAGGATAAAATCCAACATTCTGTCGCTTCGCGTGGCGCCGTGACAGCCATGCGCTAACCGCTAACAAGCCTCCAACTCCGATGGCTAGGAAAGTAAACCATGAATAATATAGTGCAACAGTGGCATGCCATAGCCAACCTGCGGGCTGAAGCAAAGGCTCGTATCCAAACACTGTCATTGATAGCCACTGAGCCAAGACGGGGAAGCCCCACCAGGAAGCGAATGCCAAGATGAAAGGTAGCACTAATAGTGGATAATAGAGACGATTGGTTTTTGGCTTTGGAACCGCCACCTTTCTCCCTTCAATAGGAAACTACGGTTTGAACGTAAAATAAGTCCTATTCCTCAAAATATAATATTCCAACAGGAAAACATGATGCTAAGCCATAAATACCTTACGTGGCCATCTTAGGAGACAACTTGTGGTGCCTACCTATGGACGAGCAATCCCGTTACTATACTCTGCTTCGAGACCCTGCCCGTCGGAAAACAATTGAAATACTGGGCGAGCAGGAGAAGATTGGCTTCAAAGAGCTTAAACAGTTGTTGGGGCTGGAAACTATCCCAACACTGATAACTCCTGGGTTGCTTCTGCTGCTAGTGGGCACGGCGTCAATCATTACTTTGGCTGTTCTAGCTGTCCGTTGGAAAAGAAGAACAGTAAACATCGTGGGAACTCAATAACCTCTTTTTTCTTTTTTGGCATTTCAGACTGAGAATTTATAAAAGGGTACGCTAGGTGAGCCATGGTGTTAAGGTTTTTTTATCCAGTATATCGTCGGTCCGCCTTTGATGCGGGGGCAGTTATTGTTGTTAGTGTTGTTGCTTAAGATTTCAATGATTTCTTTGTAGCTTTGCATGTATTCACAGCCTTTCTTCGTTGTCCTGTAAATGTTCTTTCCCTTTCTATCTATGATTTCAAGTAGCTGTGTTTCCAACAGCAATTTAAGGTACGTGTTCAATTGGGCAAAACTTAGGTTAGCTTTGTACATGATTTGAGTTTTTAATGCTCCATCTTTGGCGATGTCGAGCATTTCTGCAATGATAAATAAGCGGTCTCTACGTTTGCGTGGGTTGTCCCAGTTTATCAATCTATACACCTTGTCTAGAAATATCGTCTATAACATTCACGGGTGAGGCAGGTTAAAAGGGGTGTTTCGTAAGATTCTATATTCCGTGGGGCGACATATTTTCGCGCGCACATTTGGCTTGACGCTTGTGAAATGGTCTTGATAGTTTTCTTGTTGAGTAGAACAGTTTGGTTGATTTGGGAAGGTGAGGCGTCGTTTTTTGACGTGTGGATGGTGTTGTGGGTGTATTTGTGTGCGACGTTTCTACGAGAATGTTTATTAAGACTTCAGATTTCATATGCTTTGGGTCGAGAAAATGCTCAACCAAAGATTCTCCACAATAATCCTCCTAACAGTCATAACCATGGCGGTCACAGCAGTAGTCATAACTTCCGGACTACTGTTCGGAAGCAAAACAATCAACAACCAAGGCAACGTCAACTCCATAGGAGTAGGCGTCTACTGGGAAAACGCGTGCATAAACGAAGTATCAACAATTGATTGGGGCTATATGGAGCCTGGCGCAAGCCAAAACGTCACCATCTACATTCAAAATGAAGGCACAGTCCCTATGACGTTGAACATGACAGCCGACAACTGGATCCCTTCTTCAGCTTCAACGTACATAACGTTAAGTTGGAGCAGCGAAGGCAGCCAAGTTAATGCTAATTCGGTTCTAGAAGCGGTCTTAACCCTGTCAGTGGCATCAAATATCAGTGAGATTGATAGCTTCAGCTTCGACATAACTATAACAGGCATCGAGTAGCACATTCAAAATCTCCCATGTTCTTTAAACCCATGTTTTCCTTTTTTTTATTGGTGACAGAGAAACCTTTCAGAATTTTCAAACGATTCCGTAGTTTAAATGTTTTCCAGAGCCTAATCTAGGATCGCCTCAGCTGCAGTGGCTGGTTTGCAGAATTGCTGAGGGAATCTGATGCTACTGGTCTAAAAGTGTTTGTACTTGCAAGTAAATGGTGCTGAGATATTTGGAATAGTTTATTTTTGTGTGGTGTGGTTTTTGCGTTTTGTGCGCGTTGGAGTAACTTTATTTCGGAATGCTATTATTCCGAAGGCTGCAAGAAATGCTATGAGGATTGTTATTGTTCCTAGGGGAACCTCGGGGACCACGTTGTTGATGGTAGTGGTATAGTGAGTAGAGGTTGGCGGAATAGAGGTTGTTTTGGGTATTGTGTCTCCTGTTTGTTCAGTGACTATTACTTCCCAGCGTCCAGCTTTGTCTGTGATTCCGTTTATTATTTTGTCATAATCATGGGTGTAAGAAGTTTCTTTGTAGCGGGTCTTACCTTCGGGGTCTATAACGGTGATGTCAAATGGGGTTTTTGTTGAATAAGTGATTATTCTTACTTTTTCGCCCATTTCGAAGGTGCTTGCTGTGGTGCCGTCTTCTTTTGCGACGTATACGTTTATTGCATACGTTTGTTGTGCTAGAGACAGAATTATTACTACAGCGAATGCTATGGCCGTTAGAATGTGCCTGCTCTTTTGCATATGTTCACCCTTTCTGGTCTCTCATTTTGGAGGCAGAAGTTTAAAGGTTTCGGTTATGTTGTACTAGAAAATGTGTTCGAGTTTTCTATTTGTTTCGTTTGGTTGGTAGTAGAGATTCGGATTTTGCGAGGTTGTACGTGTCGAAAATGGTTTTCTTTGAATCGATTTGAAAACGTTGATTATGGACAGTGTAAAGAGAATTAAGTAAGCGATATGTGGAATTAAAAGCGTATATGCATGCGCAAGTTCAAAGGGGACTGAAACGGGGAAGTAGAGGAGTGAAGGGAACAAAACTGTTAGGGCGAGTATAGAAAGATATGGGTGTGGCAGATGGCTTTTCAGTAGCTTTTGTATGTCTTTTGTTTTGAGCATTACCGCCCCTGCGACTAGGAAGCTGCTCCATTCTAGGATTATGTTGGTTTGGCTTAGTATGCTGATTGGCAGGCCGTACCATGTTGAGGTTATAGGCGAGAGAAGTTGGGCTCCTTGCATTTGTGCACCGCCTGTTATGAAGTCTCCGATTAGGCTGTGTTGTGCTAGTGCGGCGAAATAGGGTATTGCTTTGCTTCTGTATCGAATGAAGAGTGGGGTGAATATTGCTGTTGCAGTTATGATTGAGTGGGTTATGGTTCGGTGTTCCACGCCGGGGATTAGTATGTCTACGTCGGGTATTAGTGAGAGTAGAAATATTAGTGGTAGATTGATTTTTTGTTTGAGAAGCTTCGCTGATATTTTAGCTGAGAGGTAGCCGAGTGATAGGTGGCCTACTGCAAACGTGGTCTTTGCGCTCCAAACGAGAGAATGCTTTCGCTAAAATAATCTTTGTTTCCTAATAAAGCGTGTGATTACTGACAGTTACTTGGTGAAGGCGTGTTTGAAAAAGTGTTATGGGAGGTTTTTTGTTATGATGGTTTAGTTATTTGGTTTGGCGATATTAGTGTGTCTTTCAGCCCTTTATCGCCGATGAACTTTTTGAGTTGTGTGTCTAATGTTAAGAGTTTGAGGTTGAGGTGGAGCGAGGTTGAGTATAATATGTTGTCTATCATGTCCTTGTGGCCCAGTTTCTGTAGTCTCAAGGCTTCGTTGAATATTTCTGGGTTTTCATCTACCTTCGTGTATCTGTCGGCTTTCATTATGCTTTTGAGGCCGATTTTGAAGCGTTCTTCGTTGAATGTTTGTGATGTTAAAAATCTGGATGTTACCCATAGTGATTCTAAAATGCTGAATTGGGAATAGTATATTTTTGCGTTTGTTTCATCAAGTTTTTTCAGTCCCTTTGAAACCTCTTTGCCTACGTTTATTCCAAGGGTTGGAAGTATAAATGATGTGTCAAGGAGAATGCTTAGTGTGGATTGCTTGTTCTTCAATGCTTATTTCCTCGATTTGATCGTGGGTTATGGATGCAAACCTTTCGCCTGAAAGGGCCAGGTGAATAGGATCTTGGATACTTTCTATGACGAGTGTGTTTCCAACGATTCGTAGTGATATTTTTTGTCCTTCTTTTAGTCCGAGGGTCTTGACCACGGCCTTCGGTATGTAGATGGCGTATTTTTTTCCGATTCGGGTTTGCATAGTCAGACTCAAGGCTGTTCACCAGGAAAGTATTGGATTGCCGGACTTAAAAATGTTTTCTGGTAACCTGTAAACAGGTTTTTTTTGTCTTGAATAGAAGGATGCTTTTGCTCAAGTAATTTCTGTTCTGTATCGAATGAAGAGTGGGGTGAATATTGCTGTTGCAGTTATGATTGAGTGGGTTATGGTTCGGTGTTCCACGCCGGGGATTAGTATGTCTACGTCGGGTATCATTGAGAGTAGGAGTACGAGTGGGAGGTTGACTTCTTGTTTCAGCTTTGGATGTGAGCAAAACATATTAGTTTGGTTCGCATAATTGTTGTTTTTGGGAGAAAGTTGCTGGGAAGGTTCTCGCCGTCCGTTGCAAAGGATGTTTTCTCAGCTTTGCCTCCAATATTTAAACTCCTTATTGTATTAGCGATAGTGAATGGATTTTTGATAGCGAACACTGCAAGCACGCAGTTTGTGGTTTTTCGGAACACTGCAATTGTTAAGTCGATTGATATTGGTGTTTACTGGGACGTTGACTGTACAAGCCCTGTGGAAGCTATTGATTGGGGTATTATTGAACCTGGTGAAAACAAGACTGTGGATGTTTATGTGAGGAATGAGGGAAACTCGGAGTTGGTTTTGTCGATTTGGGCTGCCAACTGGTCGTCGCCTGAGGTGGAGCATTACATAAATTTTACTAGTGATTATCAAGGTCAACCTATTGGGGTTGATGGTGCGATACGTGTTGCGTTGATTTTGTCTCTGTCTTGGGATGTTAGAGATATAACGGCGTTCAGCTTCGATGTGGTAATTGAAACACATGTGTAGTTGAACAGTACTATTCGCATTCTACGCTAGCGCATATCGTGAATTTGGTGGGTGTCTTCGCATTGGTTAGTGTTTGTTGCAATTTTGATTGTGGGGCATTTCTGAAAGGCTATCGCTGGGGATTCAACCGAAGCATGTTTTGTTGCAGAAATCGGTTGAGTCCAGTTTTTAGGGATAAGAAGGGTTATTGTAGCGTAGGGTTATTTTGACGAGTTAGAAAGGTTGAAAAATTCGTAGCAATACTGTGAGCATGAATGCCATGCCGACTCCGATGGATATCAGTCTTAGGCGGGTTCTTTCGATGACGATGTCGCTGAGGTATGTTGTGGGGGAAGATAAGAGCTCAGAGGTCACGAGTAGGATTATTGCTGTTATTGCCAGCCAGAGTCCGATGTCAGATGTTGACAGTGGGAAGTTCATTTCTAGGCTCCTAGGATTTGAAGCCAAACTTGAATGGTTTGGTTGTCGAGTGATACTTCGTCTTTTGCGATTGTGACCATTTTGCCGGTGGTTTTGGCTATTGCACATGCTATGGCGCTTACGATTGGGCATCCGAGTAAGTGTATGCTTTTTAGGTTTTCTTCTTTGCTGTACAGGTCTTTGTAGGTTGAGTCTACGATTTTCAAGTGGGCTGTGTTTTTTTCGGGTTTTATTTCGATTTCTTTGGCTAGTTGGAAGTGTTCGAGGATTATGTTTGACAGGCTGTCGCATAGTTCGTTGAGGTTGAGGCGGGTCAAGTCTGTTTTTAGTTCTTTTTCGAAGAGGGCTAGTAGGCCTAAGCCGGGTGGGGCGATGCTTATTCCTTTCGGGTTTTCGAGGAGAAAGCGGCTTTTTGCCATTTCTTCTATGGAGGGCATGCTGGCGTCGCTGTCAGCGGATATGAAGACTATCATGTTTTTGAGGCCTTTGAGGTATTCTGGGAGATAGATGTCTTTTGGGTAGGGTGGTATGTAGAAGCTTTTTCCTTTGTAGTTGAGGTCCTTGATTATTCGGTCGATTGTTGAGTATGTTGTGATTGCGGTGGAGTCTAGGAGGGTGCTTTGGACGTATTTTATGGGTCGGACGAAGAAGAATAGGGCGCCCCAGAAGGTTAGGCCTAGGCCTATAAAGGCCAGTACGGATGAGGTTGTATATATTGAGAAGGCAAGGGATAATATGCCTGGAATTAGGAAGATTATTCCGATTTTGCCTGAAGGGATCCGTCTGGACTTTGTTAGTTCGAGTTTCAGGTTTTCGTTTTCAGCTTGAAGTTGTTTGACTGTTTCTACTAGGTATTGAGTAGTTGATAGCTCCGCTGATTTGTCTTCAGTTTTTTGTTTTTTCTGTGATTTTCCGGTTTTGTCAAGTGCCATATCTTTCGTGAGCAATTAATGTAGCTTTATCTTTTAAAGTTTCCAATTCATTTATGTACGCATTCGATCTTTTAGGCGTTGATTAATTCAAAGAAGGTTTACGGTTTCCACACTAGGACGGGTTTGCCGCGAATGTTAACGATGTCTCTTCTGACAAGTCCGTATTCTTCTAATCGATTCAATATGTTAATCAGATTGCTACGCTCCAGGGCTGTGTCAGTCTTTGAAGTTAAGGTTGAAGCTATAGTTTTGGTTTGCACGATTTTTTTCTCTTTGAATAACTCTTGGATTGTCTGGAGCACAAGTTTTTCGTCTTTTGAGGCAAAATTGTTAAAGATTCTTAAGTTGTTGCTTTTCTTTCTCCATTCATTCGTGTATTCTGCAGTTTTTGTGACTGCCACAAAAGCAATTGCCAAACCTAGGAGCATTTGTTGCATGGGAATGCCAATGGAGATTAGAGATTGGCTTTTAAGTGGTTCCCAGTAGGATGCGATGGATTGTCCGAATGTTAGTAGTTCGTTTTCAAATTGTGGATACATTGTGGAGTTGAGTGTCATGATGATTAAGCTGATTCGAACATATTTTTGCTCTACTGTGAGGCCTGTGTTGAATGTTGCTTTTTCGTACCAATAAAGAGTAACTTGAGTATAGTTGGCAGGGGTTTCAAAAACTAGATAGCGTGCGATGATTGGGACGTCTTGCAGCAGTTGTGTGTCTCTTTTATCTAACACAGATACGAGAGGATAGCGACCCTGGGAGGTTTGCCATGTTATTAGGCATACTTCCCAACTGTGGAGGTTTGAGATGGTGCTGGCAACGCCTAAGTCTACGTATATTGTTGGGTTTGACATGTTGGTTGGAAAGTAGGCGTAGAGAAGTGAGGCATCTTGACCGGCTATTTTTTCGTAGTTTGTGTCTCGGTAAAGAAACCTTAGTTGGTAGTCCGGGATTTCTGGAAAAACGTTTGTAGCGTTTTCCCAGCTTGAACTCGATGTAACTTCTATAACTCCTTGTGCAATGGCGAATGTGGGTGCTTGGATGCTCAGGGTAACGAGGTAAGTGCCGAGCAAGAGAAGGATGAGTTTTGCCCAAAACTTTGAAGAAATTTTTGAGTAAGTCGAGCCTAGAAACCTTTCGCATTTCGAACAGAAAGTCTCAAGGTTTTTCAGGCTTGTGTTACACATTGAACATGTTTGTTGGCCTTGTGATGATTGGAAGATTTGCACTTTCCAGAGTTTTTCTGTTACGAAGAGAATGAAGAGCATTCCAACGAGAATTAGCAACCACCCAGTAACGGTGTGGAATATTATCATAGCAATTTCTTCGCCGAGCCAGTATCCTATAGAGACAATCGTTGTTATGCGAAAGATGTTCGTTGCTTCAAAGACTAGAAAGCCGAGTACGAATAGAGCAGCTTTTTTGAAAAGTGGGGCAATCACGATATATGCCAAGAAAGTGGCGAACATTATGAAAGCGGTTAGCGAGTATATTCCTGAGCATGGTACATCTATTGCGAAATAGATGAGTTGACCTGAAGAAGTGGCAACTGCAATCGTTGGTGGCCCGTAGGAAGATTGCAGGGTAACTGGTAAACCTAGAGCGCTTAGTAATGTGTAGGATGTTTGGGTGTTGAAGTTAGCCATGACTCCTCCGATGGTGTATGTGATTTCTGCGGGGATGGGTATGAGAAATAATAGAAAGAGAATGGGGAAGATTAGTACAAGGAAAGTTTTCCAGCTGAACAAGATCAATATTGTGCCTGCGATGAATATGGGAAGGGAAAAAAGATGATACTCCAACGGATAGAAGGTGTAAGAGCCGTACCAGTAAAAGAGGAAGGCGACAAGGCACAAAGCTACACCTACAACTTCATCTAAATACTTAGCCACCGTTTTTTTACGAAACTTTTCCAAGATAAATGAAGCCTTTACCAAATCTTTCTTTTGGTACAGAAGAAAGCCTACGAAGAAAGGAACTAAAATGATGTGGCTTGTAGCTTCGCTCTGTAAGGCTTCGTTTACAAGAATTTCGAAGTCACGCCAATACACGATAACAATAGTTAACAGTATTAAAAATGCCGAGAGAATGTACAAACGGTAAAATCCAATAAACCCCGCTGCTTTTGCGAATACTGCAACTTTTTTCATGACTAAAAAGACTCCGTCTGAAACTGACTGCACTCAGAAATGTGCATGCATAATTTAGATTATTGGAGGATTTAAACGCGCTGAACGTAGGGATAATTTCTTCCATCAAATTTTTGGTTTTCTGCACATTATTGGTTCGAACTTGAGAAGGAGGGGGGTCAGTTAA
Organism: Candidatus Bathyarchaeota archaeon; assembly: GCA_023131225.1. Taxonomy (NCBI): domain Archaea; kingdom Thermoproteati; phylum Candidatus Bathyarchaeota; species Candidatus Bathyarchaeota archaeon. The sequence continues at coordinate 20,255 of JAGLZW010000033.1, forward strand.
ACAAGCCTAAAGGATTTTTGGAACAGCTGTTTTTCTTCTAACGATTGCAAAGACACCTAATGCTCCAAGCATGCTTAGCACGGCCGTGATTGCGCCTAAAGGCACCTCTGGAACAACGTGATAGGATATTGCCCTTAGTCCTACAATGGGATACGGGTTTGGTCCCTGTAGGTTCCCCTCACTGTCTAGGAACAGTGCTTGAACACCCCAATTCCCGACCATGTCCAAGGTCTGCGTGTCATATGCGTCCCATACTGGTTTTCCGTCCCAAGCGTCACCGCTAAGCGTGAGGTTTTTGGGATCTGTGTCCCAGTGACTGCCGTCTGGTCGATTCCATCTGAACACAACCTGTGTGGCTTCTGGGTGAGGAGGATCTGTTGTGCATGCTCTTACTGTGGCACTTTCACCTGGAAGAAGGTCGCCACCGTCCCATGGCCATCTAGTAATGGCGTACCCGGAATTTAGCGCGTTAAGGCTGCCTTCAGTAGATCCTTTCAACTCATCTGCGAATGTGTGCCCAATTGCCATGCTGGCTAAAAGGATTATGACAGATAAGTAAACAAGCAGTATGTGTCTTTCTTTCATTTTGGGTCACCGAAAATCAAAGTATTCGTCCCTAATAAACCATTAATGGATATTATTATAGAAAATAAAAACAGAAGTTCTATCCTTGCATTGTAAGGCGTAATCAGTGATGTAGTCTTAGATGAAGTTTGCTTTGAGAATTGTCTTGAGGATTGTAAAGCCATCTGAAAAGGTATTTAGTTTCGAGAGACCGTTTTTTCTTTTGTCGCAAGTTATGGGCTCTTCTATAACCTTGAAGCCATTCTTGAGTGTTTTAATGGTAAGTTCACTTTCTATTTCATAACCGTTAGAGAATAATTCGATTCCTTTTAGCACTTTTCTTTTGAAAGCTCTGAAACCAGTTTGGCTGTCCGTGATTTTCTTTTTTGTAAGAAGCAGTATTAGAATGTTGAACAAATGATTACCGAAGGTGTGAAGTTTGGATGTTACTTCTTTTCCATGGGTCCCAAGAAATCTCGATCCGATAACAACGTCAGCGCCATAAAGCAGGGGCTTGATTAATTTTGGTATCTCGTCTGGTCTGTGAGAGCCGTCAGCGTCCAATGTAACCAGAATTTGTCCTCTTGCATTTGCCAGTCCTTTTCTAATTGCGTAGCCTTTACCGTGGTTGGTCAGGTAGCTTATCAATTTAGCTCCATTGTTTGAAGCATAATGTCGCGTTTTGTCATTGGAGCCGTCGTCAATGACGATGACTTCGTAGGTAAGGTTTAGAGAGTTCAAAGAGTCTTCTGTTTGCGCGATGATATCCGCTATGTTCTTCTCCTCGTTGAATGCGGGAATTACTACCGAAATCATCGGATTGGCTTCTGGTTGCATCTGTGTCTCGCTTTCTCCCTTATTCAGTTTGTTTCTCAACACATACAACGAAATGTAGTTCTTAAACTATGTGGAAATATGACCTAGAACAATTAGTGGAATGTTATAGAGTAACTCTAGCGCGCACATTAAGGCTTCCGAAAAAATGTACGTGTTATTTTTCGCGTGTGCATGTAGACTGGATATCTACGCCTTTTTTGCTAAAACTAGTGGGATTTTCATCAGGTTTGAAATGATTTTAAAGCGGAGAGACATAGGGCTAAGCCGATGATTTCATCTAATGAAACATGTCTTGTTTTTTCTCGAGGCCTTTCCAGCGAAACTGATGCTTTACATTATTTCTTTTTCGGTGTAGTATGTGATGAGGAATGGAACGAGAAGTATGTGGCTTACCGATTCGCTTTGCAGGACCTTGTTCGTTAGGATTGTTAGGTCTTGCCAGTAAACGATTAAGATAGTGAGTAGTATTAGGGTCGTGGAGAAGATTGTGTGGTATTTGGGCTTTACGGTTGCAATGGTCTTAGGAAACGCTTTCACTGTTTTCTTTGTATGAGGCTCTTAACGTTGAGTTTTTATGTGCTTTGTAGAAAGGGTTAGCTGTTGTATTTGGATGTGTTGATGATGATGTCGAAGCTGAAGTTTTTTACATCGTTGTTGATGAGGTAATGGATGAAGTTGGGGGAGGAGGAAGCTGATAAGGTTAGTGTCACTTGAATAGTTTCGTTTTGTTGAATTGTGGTTTCATTGTAGTTCCATGTTAGGTTCATGTAAGGTGAAGTATCGGTGGGTCCTGTAACAGTTTTGCCATCTGATTTTTGGAAGGTCCAGTTTGCAGTGTTAAGGTGGAGGGCTGCATTGATGTTGCTTATGCTTTGCAGGTAAAGCGTGACGTTGTTTGATGATCCTGGGTAGCTGGTTCCCCAGTAGATTTCTTTTGTTTCGTTTTCAAGGTTTGCATCCCAATAGGCTTTGACGCCCAATGTGTGTATGGTTCCGATGCTTGGAACGTATAGATTGTAAGTTTTGCTTAACCATATAGACAGTACGGTGCTGAGAATTATCGTTATCAGTGCGACAACTATTATCAGCAGTATTGTTTTCTTTGAAGAACGCAGAAACGTAATGAAAGAATCGAACTTGGCTTTTATTTTTGAGCCACCTATTTACTTTGTTCTTGCGTGGGCGCATCTATTTACAAGATGTCGAGAGAGGTAAAAAACTATTTCAATTTTGCTTATGCGCGTTCTTCTTCATGTTTTGCAGGGAAAAACACGTGCGCATGGTCATACCGCCACCGGAGCATAACCAAGGCTTCGTATAAATTACGTTTACGTCATATCGCACGAAGAAAAATACACAAATCAACTAAGAAGTCGTTGCGTTCAGTCAGATCAAATAAAACGGACACTGTGATCAAAAGGGAATGGTGCCAGCAAGGCTGCTATGATGAGAGCGTGGGTCAAATTAGCTCGTCGAGCTTCAAAACCTTAATGTAGGGTTTTGCTTTATCTATTATGCCTGCATCTTCTGTTGTTAAGGGCAGCTTTTTGTCTTTGGCATAGCATATGTAGGATGCGTCGTAAAATGTCAATTTTAACTTTTCAGCTATGCGTAATATTTCTTCCTCGCGGCAACTTATCGTTGATATTTCCATCAAGTTAAGCACTTTTTTAACTATCTTAGCGAGCTTTGTTAATTCTTTGCTATTAACTCGTCTATGCAAGGTGTTCTCTTTCCATAAGACGTTTCCCAACTCATATCTTGTCAATTCTAGAGTGTAGTTTCCAGCCAAGACTTCTACCAAATTCTCTTTTATGGCCCTGAATATTGAAGAGGAATCGAACACGTAGCTCATCTTTGGTCTCTGTCCTCTCTAATACTTCGTACAATGGCTTCCGTGCGTATCCTGTTAAGCATCGGCTTTAGACTCTCTATCTCATCTTTAATCCTCTGAATCTCCCTCCTTCTTACCTCTTCCTCAATGGCTCTTCGCAACAGCGTAGATGGCTTGATGTTGAGCAGCTTCATCTTCTCCTTAACTTCAAGGGGGACTTTCACAGACACGGTGACATACCTACCCAATATTACCACCATTCTATACTACAAAAAAATCGGAATATAAGGTTTACCCTTGTTTCGATACGCACATATGTAGCGCGCGCCGAAAATTAGAATAATCATATAGAACTATTCTGCTTCAAGAGGAATACGAATGGAGAGTAAAAAAAGATCTGTAATGAAGTCAATCACTTGGAGATTGCTGGGTATCATCATTCTCGGAGGGATAACTTGGTTTCTCACAGAAAGTTGGGAAATCACCGCAACTGTGACCATACTATTTCATGTTATAAGAGTAATTCTATACTATTTCCATGAAAGGTTGTGGGATGGAATTGACTGGGGGCTTAAGGATAAAAATGAGTTGACAGAGAAAGAAAAGAAGAGAATGATGAAAAGATTGAGACGCCTTGGGTATATAGATTAGGGAAAAACGAGCGAACTCCAAACTTTTGTGTGTTGAGGGTTTAAATCCCACCCCCACACGAGTTTAGCTCAAGGTGAACGTGGGGCAACGTGCATTTTGACTTGCTCTCTGCAAAACTTCAAGATGAAAGATATTAGAAGACTTGTGCTATTACACACACTCAGGCACACTTTTTTCTGACAGCTTTTGCGGAAATTTCTACAAGCATGTTTGACAATGGAATCCTGTCAAATTGAAATGCGCGTGCTATCCAGCAAGCCTTCTAAGGATCTCTAAAATTGTCAGCTCAACATCAGGATTAACTGGTTCAAAAGAACTCTTTTAAAGCAATAACTTCAAAGGCAGTTGCTCCTGGCAGATGTACGAAGATATTGCAACGTGTTTTTCTTCCAAAGGTCAATGTCTTCATTTCGTAGAATGCAACCAGCGGCATCTCGGTGGCCTCCACCAGAAGCTTGCACTAGACCAGTAGTGGTTGATTCAGCTAAAGTGGCTAGATCAGTTTTTACTTTGCTTCCTCTTCGCAAAGATACTTTCATTGTTTCCTGAGTTTCAGGAGATATGACGGCAATGGTTGTGTTTGGGTTATTGTGTTGCAGTTGCGTGGCTATTTGGCTGGTGATGTTAAACTTTGGTTTTATGGAGTAAACCGCTAGTTGGGAGTCTGAGTGGAACTCGGCTTTAGAGTCAAACTGTTCTAGATATTTACTTAGCTCTTTGTCAACTTCCTTTCTATACCTATGGAGAAGCGTGGCTTTTTCCGTTTTGCCTTCAAGTAACATTGTTGGATCGTCCAACTGCAAGGCTTCATTCAATGCTTCCACTGCTATTTTTGCTCCTGAATAGTCTGAATGTTGATAGCCAGCGTTAACAAGGTGCGCCATGGTCATTAGAGGCGAGCGAAGGGCCGTTGCCTGGTTGATGGTTTCGAAAGGATAAAGCGAAGGATAACGATTCCTCACTTCCTGTAACAAGTCTCTGCATTCTTTAGCCCGATAATCTGCAACTACGCCTACAGCAGCCACCCAGCACACATCATTTTCCTTCATGTAATTTTTGTATAAGACATAGGAATAATGGGCTGCTGGTATGTTTCCAAGGTTAAAGTTTAACGGGTTTATGTGGGTGCATCTGTCAGACCATCTGAGAGATTTTGATTGAATATGGTGGTCATATATCAGTATGTGTGCCTTAAGAAAGCTTAGAAGTGTCTTAATTTTCTCTACTGACTTTGTAAGTGCAAGATCAAGCGAAACTATGAAACTTGGACTTTTTCCTTGAAGTTTTTCAAGAAGTCTCGGTGTCAACTCAACTGAATGATTCTCTGGCGAGGCGAAATCAAGGAACCCATGCTTGGCTCGTTTTGATACTAAATTAAGAAGAATGGCAGCAGCACAGCAACCGTCAGCGTCGTCGTGAAAGAGTAAGAAGGCAGAGTTTTCTGTGAAAATATGGGATAACATTGTTTCTGACTGTTTGATGATTTTTATCCAGTTTTCCAAAGGAGCCAACTTCAAATTGTCGCCAGTTGCTAGAGGCAGAATCGACTATGGTTGTCTGGGAAGTAGTTATTAAGACTTAGATTTAATGTAACCGAGTTTCACAAGCTTTCCAATGACTTTTGCTGCGTTGTTTTGTGAGGAATCATGTTCGGTGTCCAGCAGCACTTCAGGGTTCGAAGGCTCTTCATAGGGGTCTTGAATCCCAGTCATGTTAGTTATCTCTCCAGCAAGGGCTTTCTTGTAAAGACCTTTCGGATCTCGTCTAATGCATTCTTCGATGGAGCAGCTTAGGTAAACTTCGACAAATTTGGGTAGGTTTTCTCTTGCGTAGGCTCTAGTGCTTCTGTAGGGCGAGATCAGAGAAACGATGGCGTTTACGCCGTTTCGTGTTAGGAGTCTGCAGACATAAATTATTCTTTTGTTGTGTGTGTCTCTGTCTTCCTTGCTAAAACCAAGCCCTTTGCTAAGGTTTCTTCTCACTTCATCGCCGTCAAACAGCTCCACCTTAAGATTCCTAGCCTTCAATTCGCGAAGTAGTCCTTGTGCAATCGTTGTTTTCCCCGAACCAGGTAAACCAGTTAGCCAAACCACAAATCCTTGATCTTCTTTGCTCATTTATGCCACCTCTTCAATAGTTTTCCCTTCCATGTCTTCAGGAACTGGAATTCCCATGACCTTTAGCACGGTCGGAGCAAAATCCAACAGGCTTATGTCTTTTAATTTTATGCCACCCATTTTCCGTTTTGGGTCATAATAGAGGAAAGCGCCGTAATGTGAGTGCACAGCGTCGTCAGGTCCTTTGTCATTCTCGGGTAGATAGTACGAGTCATAGCCCAGAGTCCCTGCAGAACGCCAACTTAAATCGTCGAAGTAGACTGTAAGGTCTGGGTAGTCTCCTATACCATTTGGGTAGATTTCTTCAGGAGTGTACACCTTTGTGTCCCACTTTTCACCTTTTGGTCCTCGAATAGTCTTTAAATCGTCAGTTATTTGATCCTTGAATTTCTCGTAATTCTTAGACTCTATGACCCCTTTAGGTTCTCTTCCTTTAATATTGAAGAATATTCTTGCGTGGTAGCCGCCCCATCCCCAGGCTCTGGTTTTAGACCAGTCAACTTCTGTTTTTGTAAGTGATGTCCCTGCTGGCGGCGTTTTTTTGAGTTTCAAGTATTCTTTTTCAATTAGCCACTGGTTAACGCAGAAAGCTCCTATCATTCGTTTGGCGCCGTGGTCTGATACAATAATTACTGACGTATCGTCGTCTGTAAGTTTCAATAGTTCGCCGATTTCGCTGTCAATGAGCTTGTAATAGTCCAGAATAACATCTTCGTATCTGTTGTTAGGCTTGTAAAGATGGTGTTCCTTGTCAAAGAATTTCCAGAATGCATGATGCACTCTATCTACGCCTATTTCAACAAACATGAAGAAATGCCAAGGCTTAGTTTTTAAGAGATATCTCAGAACTGTGAAGTGTTGCTTTGTCATTTCGTAAAGCTGCTGAAGCAATTTGTCTTTCTCGCCTGTTCTAAACACAACATCAAGAAGATACTTCCCAACCAACCTCTCTATTTCCTGCTTCAACCCACGCGGATAGGTGTAGTTTTTGTCAACGCTAGGGGTCATGAAACCTGATATTAAAGAGCCGTTGACTGGCTTTGGAGGGTAAGCTGGTGGTACGCCAACAACCGCCACCTTCTTGTTATGCTCTCCTAAAATATCCCAAACGGTTTTCTCTTTGATTGATTGAGAGTTTGCAAGCCAGATGTCATTGTAGGTTCCAGGTTTGCGGTGGCGAAAGCCATAAACTCCAAGTCTTCCAGCGTTCTTGCTTGTAGCCATCACCATCCAAGCAGGAATTGTTATGGGTGGGTGGGAACTCTCCATCCTCGCGTGCACCCCATCGTCAAGCATTCTTCTTATGTTCGGCAGTTCATCTGCAAATTGGTCGAACAGCAGTTCAGGCGGAGCACAATCCAAGCCAACTACCAAAACCCGTTTAGCTTTCATCTCTCTGCACTCCTATTCAACAAATGGATTTGGGTACCTCGCAATCACTTCAGCAACTTCAGGACGCATCAACTCTTTCGGCGGAATTTGTCCTTCAGAAAGCATTTTCCGTATCTTTGTTCCGCTAAAATTAATGTGGTCTTCTTCGCCGTGGGGGCAAGCTTTTTCATTTGTGACAGCGCTACATCGTTTGCAATAGAAGAAGGATTTGAAGAACAGTGGGGAAATGCCGAGGTCTGGAAACTCGTCAAAGATTTTTTGAGCGTCATAAGGACCATAAAATTTGCCCACTCCAGCATGATCTCTACCGACAATAAAGTGGGTGCAGCCAAAATTTTTTCTGACAATGGCGTGGAAGATGGCTTCTCTTGGACCTGCGTAGCGCATTTCGAAGGGCAGAATAGACATTACTACCGACTCTTTAAGGTAGTAGCTTTTCATCAAAGCATTATAGGCTTCGAGAATAACCGCATCTTTGAAATCGCCTTTCTTCTTCTTACCAATTACAGGGTTTATGAAAACGCCGTCAACAAAAGCAAGGGCAGTCTTTTGCACGTATTCGTGTCCAAGATGCGGCGGATTCCGTGTTTGAAATCCTACTAGGGTTTTCCAACCTTTCTCTTCAAATAACACTCTTGTCTCCAAAGGTTCCAGCTTGTACTGGTCATAGGATCCCTTTGGTTCGTTGATTAAGTCGACTTTGCCTCCGAGAAAAACGCCTTCTAAAGTTTTAACCATCGCCACTCCAGGATGAGCCAAATCTAGCGTGCCAAAAGTGTGGTTTGCCAGTTCATCTTTGTCAAAACTGTATTTCTCATCCAGATGCATCAGCGCCAGAGGTTCACCATTGAAGTGTAGTACAAGCTCGTCACCCTCATTGAACCTCTCAGCCTTGCTCTTAGAAACGTCAAGTAGAACGGGAATTGTCCAAGCTAGGTCGCTGGGAAGCCGCATCAAATGCAGTACGGCTTCAAGTTCTTCTTGAATCATAAAGCCTTCAAGGGGGCTAAAAACTCCTTTGGCAATGTTTTCGACATCGCTGGCAACCGCGTCAGAAACTTCGATTTTCTCTAATCTCTTCGCCGTTTCTAACGCTTCTTTCTTTTCTTTGCCTTTTAGCACTCTGTTTATTAGCTTGCCTCCATGGGGTTTCGGCAGTTGAATTCGCCTCTTCTAGTCTATGTAGCCTAATGCTCTCAGTCTTTCCTTGACTCTCTCTTTGTCTTCTTCGCTAAAGGGTTCTTCCTCTTTTTCCTCTTCTGCTATTATTTCTCGCAGCACATAGGCGACGTAGCTTGAAACTGACGTGAAGCCTGTGTCTCTGATTCTTTCTTCGACTTTTTTGAAGAGGGGTATTGGAATGGAGACTGTGGTGAATTTCTTTCTTTCTTCGGATTTTTCTTTTTTGGACATTTTAAAAAGCTTCTTAATTATATGTCATTACAGCGTTTTAATTACATCTAATTAGTGAATTTAAGCTTTATGGATTACTTCTCTAGACGAACATGCTTGCAGAAAAACTACGGAGAAGAAGGGTCGTAGTTTAGAGATAACATAGTTGCATCGTAGACATTTATAATATTGTCACCGTTGAAATCGGCCAGAGGGTTCCAGTGAGAGTTGGAAGGAGTTACACCATAAGCGAATACAAGCTCCACCACATCGTAGATATTCACAAATCCATCTTGATTTATATCGCCAAGAACATATTTCGTTCCAGAAATAATTATGTTAAAATTGAAATCTATTATTCCAAGAACATCGCGTGCAACTTTAAGTGTTAAGGTAACAGGTATTACTTCACCATGTTCAACGTTTCTGCCGTCATAATCCCAACTTAGGGAAATGTATTCAGCTGCCTAGTGTCGACTCCAATCTTTAGTCTATAAAAACATGAAACATGATAAGTCTAACTCTTCGCTTCGTAAGAAAATGTTTACGTCGTTGGTTGAACCTAGAATTAACTTGCCCCACTCGATTGACGTCACCTCTTTTGTGCATTTAGGATTCCAGTATACACCCACATGAAATGATTCAACCTCAAATGACTTTTTGATTGCCCTTAGCGCGAAAATTGTGACAAAACTCAAAACTACTATAAACAGAGTAAAGCGCCAAAGGAAATTGCTCCTTTTGGTGATTGCACCCACTGTCCATATTCAGTATAAGCATCAAGAAAAAAATGCAAGTATTTTTATAGGTTTCGTCATCTATTGCAATCTTTTAATGATTGTCATATGGTGATGAAAGGGGTTTCATAATCGTAGAGGTTTGCCGTCCATGTTTGCAGGAACTGGGACATTCATTAGTTGAAGGATTGTTGGCGCTAGGTCCCAGAGGTTAACCTTTAGATTCCGCTGGTTTGTTATTCCTTCTCCTATTAGGCCAAATATTCCGGGAACATCAACAGGGTCGTGGGCTCCATCGTGACCTCCGCTCCACCGAGGTTCTTCATTTACATATATCCCTGAGGGTTGCTTTCTAATAATCGCTGGGCGTCTGGCGGCTTGCCAACCTGGTTTAAAGATTGCCAGTAGGTCTGGGCCATTGTCTAAGTAGCTTCCCCAGTAAATCTCTTCCCTCTTTTTCACATCCTTGAAGGGGTTTTCCCCATTAACTCTAAGGTTTCTAAGTCCCTCGATTATTGCGTTTCGTGTTGTCTCATATTCCTCGCCTAGCTTTAGCAGGCCGTGGGGTTCTCTGTCTTCTACGTTTAGCCATATGTCCCCGTATCCGTATGAAACTGCCTTGCTGTTTTCCAAGTCGATTTTCTCGTTTCTTGTTTTCAGAAAGCCTAGTTCTTCTAGGTAGTTGTTTACGAAAACTTCTTTGTGGACTGGACAGAATCCATGATCGGAAAGGACAATCATCAGCGTATTTTCGTCAATATGGTCTAGGAAACTCTTAACAATCCCGTCGATTTTAATGTAGTATTCTTTCACAAGCTGAGTGAATCGGTTCTTTTCGTATGTTTGATGAGTTGGATCGACGTATTTCCAGAAAAAGTGTTGAATTCTATCTGTTCCCATAAAGACTGTTATGAAGAAATCCCAATTTTCTTCCTGAAATAAGTATTGGGAAATTTGGGCTGTTTGGTCTGTTACTTGGTTGACGCTTTCAAAAAACAAGTCTGGCTCACTTTTCACCGATTTAAGAATTTCTGTTTCAACATCTCCAACAAGTCTTTCAATTCCAAGATTTCGTTGAACTTTGGTTTTAACGCTGTCAGGGTATGGAGTACCTTCGGTTTTTGATAGGAAGCCTGGAATGACAAAGCCATTTAGGTTTTCGACGTCGCTCATTGGAACATTTATAACCCCCACTTTTTTACCGTTGTCGCTTAAGATGCGCCAAAAGGTTTCTGACTTTAGCATTGCCGGGTGGATTATCTCTCTCTCGTAGGTTCTTGCTTTTCTCATGGCGAAGCTGAAGATTCCGTGTTTACCTGGGTTCTTTCCTGTCATGAACGTCGTCCATGCCACCGGCGTTTGAGCAGGAACTGGTGGTATTGTTTGACCGAAGATGCCCCTTTGTTTGAACATCTTGAATGTGGGTAGAAAGTCGTTCCATTTATCAATTAGTTTTGGCGATGCCCCATCAAATCCTAAAATAAGGACTTTCAAGTTTGTTCTACCTATACACTTGTTGTTTCAGTGGCTAATTTTGAGATTAGGAGATATTACTCGTGTGCATGTACTGCCCTCTAGCCAAAACGTATTGTGTTTCTTTCCACACTTCTACTTTTTTGAATGATCGGTAAATCTGCGCGTAGGGGAGTTAAATAATTAGTTTTTTTTGGTTCTGCGTGGACTATCTGTAATCATTAACTTCATCCGTGTACATATCAAGATGAAAGATTCTACTCGATTTTTCGGTGAAGGGGAAGAGAACGCGAACGTAGAAAGGGAATGCAGGCGGAAGGATCCTACTTCACACTGGTTGTCGTGTCATCCGTCCTTTTCCAGTGGCTGTCAAGCGAAGTAAGCTATGCCTCCTGTTAGGTCTGGTCGGCCCAGCTTCAAAGCTGCAATCACAACGGCGTAAAACACGCAGAACGCTAGGCTGGTGTGGATGCCCGCGTTGTCTAAGCCTTTCCACGTGAACTGGTCATAGGCTAGGTGGTTCTTCAAAGTTGAGATGAAGACCAACTCTCCGCATAAACATTCCAGAATTATTTAATTCGCCCGCGCGCGCATTTTTTATGGGTCAACAAATCATCACTTCGTGGTTAGCATATCAGACTTTCGAATTCTGAAAAAATGATGAAAATGGCGTAATAAAAATTTTGGTTTGTAACCAAATAGATTTTTGGCAGCATATACGCTTTTATTATAAACCTTCGCGATGTCAGTCTCATGAGGATCTAATGTTTTTTCAGCTCGTTCTAACGTATTTATGAGTTTAATTAATCCTTTTTTTCGTAGTAGATGAAGCCCAAACAAGAATATTTCTAGCTCCGAAAATTTCGATGTGACACGCATAGGATTACGTTTTCTGATTCGGATAGGATGAAATGGACTGCTGTATTGATGGTAGAAGGATTCGCCTGGTTTAAACATTACATGAGATGGGTGCATTAAGAGAACACAGAATTTTTGGCTTAGCATTTTTTTTATTATAATTGGAAAATTGACCCCTGGCGAATCGATTATTATGGGGTATGGAAAGAAGGTCACATCTTTATGCAGAACTGGCATTTTGCAAATGTCTGCTGAAAAGTCAAACTTGAAATCTAGTTCTTTTAATGCTTCTAGATGGGGTGGAGACCAGCATAAAAATGGAGCTCTAAAAGATGTGATTTCTTTTTCAGGAAAAATTTGTCGCAGTAACAGAATACCGCCTTTGCTGCAGATATTTCCACTCAAAGGGTTAATACATGAAGTTTCTCTTCTTCTCGAGATTTTGGCAGCCTTTACATAGCTTTCTATGTCTGTATATTCAAAAATAGCAGGTTTGACGGAATGACTTGATGCATGGTAGCCTATTTCGTGAGTTTTTAATAATTCTGAAATCTTTGGAAAACGACGGATCTGCTCTGCGATAGTCCCCGTGAGAAAGAAAAGTCCCTTTAAATCATATTTTCTTAATAACTTCAATACCTTGAATAAGGCTGCAACTACTTCCTCATTTAGAAAGTCTTCTCTAAGTACAGGGCCTTCGACATCGAAAGTCAAAAGAACCCTTTTTTCACTTCTCAATAATAAGCTTCCTTGAGAGGACTATTGTCTAAGGGTTAAGGATTTACCCAACTTTTGCGCTAAAAGTGTAGCGGTAACACTTTTCGTTATCCAACCGTATATTCTGGGAAAAAGGCCTTTGCGGATAAGTCGAAATTCAAGATTTTTCCTGCTTTTGGCATTCCAAGAAATTTTGTATGTTTCATCGCCCCTCATTAGATCATATTCTTTTAACCCTTTACGAATACATTCTTCAACAACGTGCATCCTCAACAGATTTGCAACTCCATATTTGGAATATTCTGGATCAAATCCCGTGAGATACTCGTATTTCTTCTGTTTGTAATTAAAAGAATATATCGCCGCGATAGGCAAGTCATCTGCGGTTAAAATGTATAGGCTTAACCATTCCTTTTTAGAAAAGTGGCGGGCTATGTCATAATGGAAGTCGCGAAGCTTTTTTTCCGCAAATACTCCAGGCAGGTCTTGAGTTTCCCATCTTTTTTGATGTAACTCGTAAAATGCGTCCATAGCTTCTTCAATTGAACTAAAATCGCTATGTGTCTTAACCTCAACTCGATATTTCTCGCTTAGACGCTTCTTTCTTCTGCGCAAATTTCTTCGCATGTTTCCGCTTAATCTTTGTAGAAACATTTCAATCGAAATGGGAAGATCAATATAAGGGCACGAGAAAGTTATTACCTCGTCTAAATGAACCCCAGATAGCTCTTCAGTGGACATCGTTCGCAGTAAACTGACGAACGTAGCGCTCTCAGGAATATCTCCCAGTTCTACAAAATTCCAGTCGGCATGTTTATCTGTCAGATAATCCCAAAAGAGTTTCAAGCATTCTTGTTCTTTCTCAAGGAAAATGAAATTGTTGTAATCGGATTGGGGGCTTCCGATGAACTCTATCTTTCTTAAATTGCCAAAATGAAGAAAATTGTATTTGGAATACATGAGTGGGGCAACAGCTATAGCTTTCCCTTTGTCTTCGATAATCAAAATTCTAAGTTCTCTTCCGCTTCCAAAGTGCTTCCACCAACTTGACAGCCATTCCCAAGTAGAGAAAATGTTACTATCCAAGTTATTTTGTAAAATGTCATTCCATTTGTCTTTTAGATCTTCGAATTGATTGAAGTTGCTTAGTTCTTTTATTTTAAGGATGATTTGTCACCTCATCATGTCGTTAAGGATGTTATTAAGGCGTTTCGATTATGCTCTAGAGACATATTTTAGAAATCCTAGCGCGCTATCTTATGCAACGCATGTAGACTTGAGCAAGCAGCATCCGAATTTTGTTTTTTAGTTTTCTCCTCGGAAAGATATCCCTAACATAAGTTAGGTTTTCGCCTTTTGGAATAAACTGCATATCGCCTATACCTTCCTGAGAGGCAAGCACGATGTGTTTTACAGATCTCGGATTTAGTCCCAGAATTTTCGACGCCGCGGCGTCAGTTGCCACTGGATCCTCACTTGCCATAACTAGTCCAAGCTGCTTTGTGTTGACTCCGTTCACGACGATACCATCCACGACGACTAGACCAGTTTTTATTAGTTTGTTTACGCCCACGATAGCTTCATTCAAAGCCCTATGATAAACGAATTTTTTACTGAAGGCGTTACATCCATAGATGTTTTTCAACGCGCACGTTACCTTTACTCCCGATTGATACTTAATTTTGGGAACATTAACCAACATATCCGACTCACGAAAAATCTGAGGCACCCGAAATTGGAAATAATAATCTCTGATCTTCACCTCAACATTTTCGCTTTTCTCTTTACTAAGATTAACCAACTTGACGTCTTTCTCTTTAGCCATCTTTTCATAGCCAAGCATTTTAAAGACATGTTTACATCTCATAGCAGAAGCATCAGACTCAACAACAGAAACGTCCATATCTGAAGATAATCGTTCCCTTAAAACGTCAATGAGAGCGCCCACAAATTTAGAATCAGTAGTTTCTCCAGTGGAGTAATCATAGTAATAGCACAAATTTGGCTTTATCACGATTTTTTTGGGATGTTTTTCCAAACTGAATTGTATAAGATCCAGAGACTTGCTAATAGCATTTTTAACGGAGATATCGTTTGGCGCTTGGGCACGGACAAAGCTTACGAGGCTCAAAACCAACTCAACCAGAACAATAGATAAATCGCTGTAATCAAGAGTCAAAACGCAAGGCGTTTTCATATGCCATGGAAATAATTCTTAGATCTTGAAGAGCTTCTTCTCCAGATGGACTAGGTGAAATATCTGTATTCACACAGTCGACGAAGTACTGGAGTTCTTTGAAATAGCGATCAAGTGAACGCTCGATCTTTCCAACTTTCCTTCTAAGATCGTCAGCAATAATTCTCACCACGCTGGGAGAGGAACGAACTACAGACGCGTGTTTAACTGTTCCATACAGCTCCACGCTTACTTTAGGATCTTTCGAAAACCAGCCCACGGTAATAGTCGCAAGCAACCTATCTCTAAATCTTAGAAGACACATTGCGTGATCTTCAAAGTCCATGTTGAATCTGTATCCTAGGTAGCTTTTTGCATCGACGGCGTCTCCAAAATACCACCTAAAAAGACTTACCAAATGAACCCCTAAATCCAAAAGGGCTCCGCCGCCCATCATCTCCTTGTTGAACCACCATGCGGGCACGGGGGAGGGTCTACCGAGTTCGCCCCTTGGAGAGAAGGGGCCTGCACTTATATTAGTCGCATAAGCAAGTTGTATATCACCTAACGTACCGCTTTCTATTTTGCTCTTCAACTTATTGAAGTCCTCACTGAACCGTGATGGGTATCCCACCATAAGTTCTATTCCTTCGCGTCTAACATGAGATAGAACCTGTTCTCCTTCTGCTGGATTTCTAGCCAGAGGCTTTTCTAAGAAAATGTCTTTTTTTGCCTCAGCAGCCCTACACGCACATTCGCAGTGAAGGAAATTGGGTACTGCTATTATGACTGCATCGATGCTCTTATCATTAAGTAACCTATTGTAATCAGTTTGAATGTTTTTGATTCCATTTTCTCTAGCAAATTTCAATGCTTTTTTGGATGAATCGGCCACCGAGACTAGTTTGGCGTTTTTGAGTCGAAGACAGTTTTTCAAATGAACTTTCCCAATTGATCCTAAGCCTATTATGCCTAAATTCACGTTTCTCAAGCCTGCACACCTTTCTTATTGTTGCGGCGCTCACCACAATTAATTCCCTTTTTTGGCGCCATTTGTACTATTTGATCTTAGCCATAATTCCGATATTGGATCCAAAAAGGCACATTAATCTGTCGTATCTTTCAAAAAAACGCATAAATCTTAGGAGACTACTCTCATTTGATGGCGTCCTATTGCTCCAGTCCATTCTCTTAAGACTGAGAAATGGGATGTGAATAAAATCTGTACCACGTATATCCAATATTTCTAAATCGCTTCTCTTGAATAACTTTTTAACCTTGAAATAATGGAAAATATGCAGTCCATGTCTGCGGCCACCTTCACCTATAAGAGACCACAACCAAAGTTCTAATAACTGGGTACTTATATAGTTAGGAACTGTGACAAATAAATAACCTGATTTTTTAGTCACTCTTACTAGTTCCTGAAAAGCTTTGGTAAAATGAGGTATATGTTCCAACGCTTCTGAGCATACAGTTACGAAGCCTGAGCCATCCTTAAATGGCAGAAACTGGGCATCCCCAATCACGAAATCCACGTTTTTATGATGTCTCGACCTTCTTGCCAAATTCTTTGCTTGTCTAATCGAACTTGATGAGAGGTCAAGTCCCACTACATTTTGACATTTTTCTGCCATCCTTATAGAAAAACCGCCCTTTCCACAGCCAACTTCTAAAATACTCTCAATATCTACGGAAATGTTTGACTTCATCATCCTCAATATCAATTGATACCAAGGATCAGCCAGCGAAAGTTTCCTTTTGATCATCAAATCAGAAAAATTCACACTGAAACCTCACCAGTCTTTACACATATTACCTCTTCTCAACTTACAAAGATAAAGCATGCGTAGAAAAAAAGAAAGGGGAGTCCATCCAAATATTGTGTTCCCATGAAGAAGTAGCTATCCGTGCTCCATAGTTGAGCAAATACTCTCCGGGAATGGTGAATCCAACCCATTTACCTTTCGGGTTATTTCTAGGGTACACTTTGAAATGTAGCACATAGCCCCAAGCGGTCTCCAATCCTAGTTCATCTATTGTCCACGTCAAGAGTAGCACGTCCCTTTCTCTTGCCTATCTTCTCCACAGTCACCGTCCTAAGAGGTGGAGAAATCAACCGTACACGGGAGAGAATATCAACAAGCAAGGAAAACGAGCTTTCGTCAACTGCATGTTCAGAGGGAAACTCGTCGGTCACCACAACAGGTTTTCTTTTCTTTTAGATACACGAGTTTTTGAAGCGTCTTCTTTCGCTTCTACAGCCCGTGGATATGAATGACAGTTTCGGATATCTAAAAAAAAAAGGAGGTTTGATCGTGGTTCTAGATGAACCGTTTCATCTAGTCCACAGGCTCATGACCAGCTGCCCAGTCTATACTTCTAATACATCTGCGTGTGCGACCACGTAGATATCGCCTGACAGACCAGACACGGTATACGTGTCGCTCACCGCACTTATCCCTGCGTGAATATAGGGGTACTGACCTGGAGCAACCGTGTACTCGCCTTGGCTATCTCTCGGAAGCGGTTCAGAGCCCACGTAGAGCTGAGTGTTCTGCATCGTCCAGCTTGTGTGCATCATGTATGTAACTGTGGCGGTCGAACCATCGTAGTCTATTGTGACATTGCCCACCAGAGTCCCCTTACCAAGGTCGCACTTAGCTGCTCCTGCCCAGACGTCGAATGTATAAGATCCAGGTGCGAGCGGTCCGTTGGACCAACCCCAATTTTTGAAATCTCGTTTCCCGTCTCCGTCAAAATCCATGGACATGAAGCATGTAGCGTATCCGTCGCCGTACGCGAAGGCAGTTTCACCACGTGGCGGTGGTGGGCCCTCGTATATCTTGATGTGTATGTGGCAGAAGTTGTGAGCGTAGTTTTCGTCGATCCAGTCCACGATTGTGAAGGTAATTGGTGCACCTGTTCCTGTGTAGAAGATCGTGTACTCATGATCCACGTTGCTGAATGGACCCCAATTCACATCCATTCCGTCGATCTGTAGGAAAGAGTGACCACTAGGCGCGGGAAGAGGGCTTGTCCAAGTCGGGCCGTAGGTGAATGTACCGTAGAACTCATCAGTGTAGTATTGGGCGTCACCGGCAAAGATAACCCATCCATAGGTCGGGTCGCACGATATGAACCACCCCTTTGCCTCAATGCGATATACTCTTCCTGCCTCTAGGACTGGAGAAGTCACTGGTCCGCCAGTGCTGAGGACGTCTGCTTCCCATATGAGATGTCCTTGTGCTTTTGCACCAAGTATCGGAACCGCAGTGATTATTAATGCGAAAAGCAATGCTAGCGCAGATATCATTCTTAGTTTTTTCATTTCTAACACCTAAGTTTTGCGTGAAATATGTTCTGTTTCAGGAGATATAAATATTGATGAAAGATAATTATAGAAGAAAAGTCTAGTTCGTGAGGTTTCTAAATACTTGATAGGGAAATCTTGAGCGATAGTGTAGGGGGTGAACTCCCCTACGCGCATACACAAACATTTTTTGATTGAATGATCAAAGAGAATACGCGTAACAAAAGAAGTTACCCGCATATATCAACGTTCCAAATTGTTTATCTAAATGTACCCTAACGCTCGCAGTCTCTTCTCTATCTCTTCGCTTTCTTTTCGCGGATGAACAGGCCCAAAATACGACAAGTCCAAGGTGCTTTTAAGTAGTTTTCTAAGATTATCTTTTATCTTGGGATGTTCACCTGCAATGTCTACTTTTTCAAACGGATCGCTTTGAATATTGTATAGTTCTTCTTTTCCATCCCGATATAATATGTACTTATGAGACTGTGTTCTAACGCACTTAGCTGCTTCATCAATTTGCTCAAGCTTAGGGATAATCAGCTTGAATTCTGGCGGTGAATTTCTCAGAGTTTCCCCGCTTTCTGCGCAGACAAAATCATGAACTTTTTGATCTTTAAATGGCAGTAAACTTTTGCCTTGTATCCTATCTCTAAACCCTTTAATCTTCAAGATATCTAATACCGTGGGAAAAACATCTGCGAGTGATGCAAGGTTTGAAATTCTCTTTCCTCTGGGAATTACATCGGGATAAACCATTATCAATGGGACATGAATCAAACTGTCGTACAAGCAAAACTGGTGTGAAGCGAGGCCGTGATCACCGAAATTCTCGCCGTGATCCGAGAGTATTATTAAGAGGGTGTCTTCAAAAATTCCTTTGTCGCAAAGAAAATCGACGAGTTCTCCTATTCGATAATCCAGATATGATATGGCACCATCATACCAAGACTTAACGATTTCCCACTCTTCTTCAGACACTTGGAATTCGTTTGCCATAAAATGATATTGGCCATCGTCAGAAGCAAGACGATTAAGTCGCCTAACATCCGAATTACGACCACGCATTCTTTCTCCTGTATGGCCACAGATCTTGCTCAAGAGAAGCTCTGTTAGATAGAGTTTAGGTTCTTCGAGAGAGCTGCAAAATCTCTTCTTAAAAGGGCGGGGTGGGTCATGAGGTGCGTGACAACAGAAGAGATTGGTGAACAGAAAGAAAGGTTTTTTCTTGTTCCACTTGTTCAGGAGGCTTTTAATCTTCTCAACGTTTCGATAAGTCCACCAATCGAGTCCGTAGATGAGAGTTCTAATAACATCTTTCGGGCTCTCTTTAACAAACCTAAAACTCTTATACGGTACGGACAAATCAAAGTACTCTTGAAAACCTTTTGTGAATCCACTTGTTACATTAAGAAGCCCGTTACTAGATACGCCTATCGTTTGATATCCATTCCAATTCAGAATCTCTGCTAAAGTAATGTTTTCTCTGTTAAGGGATATCTGTCTTCCCATAGTCTTATGATAAGAAGGATATTTTCCTGTAAATATCGAGGCGTGAGAAGGAGGACTCCATTCCGCTGTTGCAAAAGCGTTCTCAAAAAGAACACCTTTTTTCGCAAGCCTATCAATGTTAGGACTCGTTTTACGGTGATAACCGCAGCATGAAAGATGATCCACCCTAACCGTATCAGCTACAATAAGAATAATATTGGGCATTCGTTCTTTTTCATTCATGTTGGATGGAAGTGCTTTCAATTTCCCAGCTCCTGAAAGGCAGCCTAATAGTCATGCATTTGGTTTACAGTTTTTATCAATTCAAGATGGAATCTTGTACAAAACATTGCGCACGCACTAATAGTCACTTCTGAGCGTAAAGAAGATTTCGCTACCTCCATTAGTGTATATCTTGTTAAAGGCTATCAGGCTAGAACTCAAGTCACTGGTATTCCACACATGCCCAAACACATATCCTCGTCCAAAAATCTTGCCATCAATTGTGTTGAATTTCCTCAAATACACGTATGCGTTCGTGCGATCGAAAGAGGTTGCATTAGTAAGTATCTCTGTCTGGGCTCTTGGAAAAACTGCATAACTCATCAGTGGAAAGGATACTGATACTACATCTGCATAGATTAGTGTGTTCGCAGTTAAAACTATGTTTGAACGCACCCATCTAGTAGCGGATACATCAACGGATTCGGTCAAATATCCAACACCATAAAAAAGTACTCTGTCAATCCTGTATCTGCTCAGAGATATTGAATACGATGTATCTCCAGTTATTTCGTAGACGAAACCTGTTTCAAAAAGAAAAAGGGACGCAACAACAACAGTAGTCAAAAAAAATGGTGCGAAGTTTCTTCGAAAGCGAAGGAAAAAAGAAAAAAAGGAGTTACCTCCTATCACACAAAAAGGCGCCAATAGCAGAAGCGATATGTGATAAGTGCGAGTAACGTTCAACAAATTGAAACTTGGAGCAACCAAGGGTAACAATACGAATACCAGCATGGCCAGAGACATTACAACATATTCATGATCGAACCTGTCGCTAGTCTTTCGTTTCAGGACAACAATCACAACGCCCAATACTATAAAGAATTGCACTAAATAGTGAAAGCCTCTCCCAAACCAGTGTCCTATCGACGTTGCAGGTTCTCCCACGCCAACCGCCCTTAAGACATGTCCCGGACGAGCTGAAGGAGCCAAAAGATCGTCCCAAAAGTTTCTTTGTATGTTTTCCCCCATTTCAACCAGTGATACAAAGCTAGCTGATTGAGAAGTATATATATACCAAGAAAAAGCCATCACAACGAATAGTACGACATGCGTGAGCGTAATTACAGATTGTTTCTTTCGGATGAACGAAACAAACCATGAAAAGAAAATGAGGATCAAAAAAACGTAGGAAATCCCATAGTGACTCACAATCATTCCCACACTGAAAATTGTAAAGAAAAGCATTTTGGTGGTCGGACTGATTTTTCTGTGAAACACTACTAACAATGACAAGACTAGAAAAAGTTCGCTAATCATCTGAGTAGGTAGACCGGGCAGCTCATAGAAAAATGTCATACCAGCAAGAATGACAAATGTTGCGACAAAAGCAGCTTTCTTTTCCATGTATTTTTGATACAACTGATACAAGCCGACAGGCACAAGCGCAAATATCATGGGGTAAACTATCTTGAATATCCATGTCCCCTCTAGATCAAGAATTTCCGCGTATATTGCCGGGAAAATGGTCACGCTTAACATTTGACTTGTTCGGAGAACGACAGCGTCACTCGGGCGTAAATTCCATATCCCATTCTCGCGAGTGTTCTCAAAGACATAATAAGCTGGGTGGACATCATAGCCAACAATGTAATTTGATACTAAAGACCCATGGAGCAAAATCGCAACACTAATCATAAGTAGAATAAAGGGCCAGCTCGTTCCAGATCTAATAGAACCTATGAGAACCGCTAGCGCAACAGTTCCTATCAGTAGAAGCAAAATCACACTATTTCCGTTGAAATTTGCCAGAGTTGTCCCTAGTATTGCGAGAATTGGTAGACAGACAGACAAGACCAAAGGCAACGAAAAATCGATTTTTTCTTTGCTTCGTTGTCTATTCTTGTTAAGAAGGAAGCAAAGTACGCAAAGGAATGAAACTGTGGAGTTCATTGCAAGAAGCAAAATGGGAGTAGATAGAATGGCTACCTGAAATAAAAGACCAATCACATTCAGCATTAGCCCAAGAACTAGGCTAAAGACTACGCTCAATCCAACAGAAAACAAGAATTTTTCCGCAGAATCAAGACCAGGTAGCTTGAAGAAAAGGAGAAGAATCATCCCTGGTACAATAGTCAAGTAGATGAAACCTAAAACTTGCCTTGCAATAGGAACGTCCAGCAGAATTGCTACATCAACTAGAATTTGGAGATTAATGATTGCCAAAATAAGTGTAATCCAATCTCTATTCTTGTTGTCCACCAATCGCTTGTCACTTTTGTATGTCATACTCACTGTCTCTGACCCATATCGTAAGACAAGAGACTTTATATACGGGTTTGCTCTCTTGTACAAAGGGAGAACACATAAACACTAAATCATGTAGGCATAGGTTTTTAATCTATATTTATGATAGAATAGGAAGTGTAAAAGGTATGTGCACCCCGAAATTCAAAATGACTCTGGCCGTCATTGTTCTTTTTACGATTCCTCTTCTTGTTTCAGCAATAGCACCGTTAACGAGTTACTATACTATTTTTAGTTCAGGGTCAATTGCTTCATCTGAAACTCAACAAGCATCCACTTATGAGAGTGAAATGCGAGCTCTATTTGTTCACGGTTTGAATATGCTTTATCCAGATTGGGAAACAATCTGTGACACTGTACAGGGCTATGGTGTCAATAGTATTGTTGTTGAAGTTCTGTACACTTCAGGTTCTCGGTATCCAAGTAATTATGTGTCATCTTATACTAGAGATGAATTAACTCCTGCTATACAAGCTACACACTCTCGAGGGATGAAACTACATGCCTCGTTCAACGTTCTTTTAAGTGCATTGAGCGATGAACATAAAGCTGTAAGCTCAAGCGGAACATTATGGGATTGGACTGACCCAACAAATCCTACAGCTTTAACTCATTTGAGAAACTTGACTGAGGAACTTTGTTCTTTTCAAGTCCAGAGTGGAATTCAAGCTGGAGATACGATAGACGGATTTATGCTTGACTACATAAGATATGATAATAACGATATGCCATATGGAGAATATGCACGGCAAAAACTAGAAACATATCTGGGTGAAGCAATAATAAATTGGCCCGGTGATTTTGCACCTGGAATGTCAAGACACACGGAATTTCTAGAGTGGAGAGTAACCATTATTGATGATTTAGTAGGAGATATGCAAAGTTGGGCATTAGGAGTCAATCCTGACTTAGAAATCTCAGCAGCTGTTTGGGGTTGGCCGCCAACAAATCCTACGTATAACAGAATGTGGATAGGACAAGACCAGAATAAGTGGATTAAAGAAGGATGGTTAGACTTTGTTTCCCCAATGATTTACACAACGGATATAAGCACAATAGCTGCGATGATGCAAGAATATCAAGAATATATGGTAGCGGGACCAGAGGGAAAAATTCCTCTAGTTCCTTTCATGACTAACTGTTTCCCTGCCACCGTACCTGCCGACCAATTCAAGCAACAGATCGACACTATTAGAGCTAACGGAGCTGACGGATGGATTATCTGGCGTTATGGTGGACCAGGCGATGGACAAGGCTCAGTTGCCCCTGACATTAGGGATTATCTCAATCTAATTGATTTACCTCAGGTCTTCTCGTTGAGAGAGATAGAAGTTAATTGTACAGGTCGTAATGCAACGATTACTTGGACCACAGATAAGCCGGCTACCAGCACAGTTGAATATGGCACATCCCCATTATTCAATGCATCTTACGAATATCTATCGATGAATAACTTCCATTACTGGAACATTGACCATGTTGAAGGAACCATAATAGAAGATACTACACCAGTTACGAGTCACATGATAACTCTGACAGGTTTGCAGGAAGGAACACTTTATTATTACCGCGTACAAAGCCAAGATTCATCCGGTATCACCACCACCAAGGTCTACACCTTTAAACCTTAGAAATCTGGATTTGGAAAGGTATGAAAGAAATGCATTTTTCGAAGTTTAGAGTGGTTTTAGTTGTTATAATTTTGTCTACGATTCTTGGCACTAGTTTGGTAATGGCCCAGTTCAAGATGTATTATACTATTTCAAGCTCAGGGTCAATTAGCACGGACGGGCGCATTTTGCATTATAAAATGACTGATAACAGTGAAATACGGGCCGTATTTTTCCATTTCACTTCATTAAGTGCGTCAAATGATTGGAATTTGATAGTTAACACCCTTTATGATTATGGCATTAATTTACTGGTAGTTGAAGGAATGATGCCCAAATATGCGGGTTATCCAAGTGATGTTATATCTGCAAGTGCTGGTTTAGACTTCATAAACGAAGCTCTAGAAGTGGCTCATCCTCTTGGAATAGAAGTTTATGTAGCTATGAACGTTCTTTATCAGACTCCCAACCCAGAATGGGGTTGCGTTGATAGTCAAGGTAATTTCATCGATTGGCTCTGTCCAACAAAACAAGAGGCCAGAGATTATCTAAGAGCCATCGTTGAGGAACTTGTAACGAAATATCCTAACATAGACGGATTCATGTTTGACTATATCAGGTGGGAATGGCAAGGTAGTGTTCCTGATATGGATTACTCTGAAGAGTCAAGAACAGCATTAGGAAACTGGTTGGGTGAAACAGTAACGAATTTTCCAGGAGAATTCGCCCCCAGTGGCTCTCGTTACAATGAATTTTTGGAGTGGCGAGTAGAAGTAATTACTCAGTTATTAGTAGATATCATTGGTTGGATGAAAGCTATCAAGCCAGATTTGAAAATTTCGGCGGCTCCTTGGACTATACTCAAAACCGGACTTTCATATGAATGGGCTGAACGGCGTAAATTAATTGGACAAGATTGGACAGATTGGGTGATGAAGGACTATTTAGACTGGGTTGCTCCTATGGCATATTTTTATCCTAATGAACTAGAAACTTTCTTGCGACCATGCGTTAAAGCAGATGTTGAATTAGGAGTAGGAGGCCCAGAAGGAAAAATCCCTATGATAATATTTGTAGCCAATCAATTTCCAATACTTAAAACTCCTGAAGAATTCAAAGCAGAAATTGACATACTTCGGGAAGAAGGAGTTGATGGTTGGATAATTTGGAGATATGGTGGTCCAGGCGCTGGCGGGTTAGATATCAGAGATTATCTAAATGCCCTTAATCTTTCTCCAGTTTTTTCGATGGAAGGAATAACGGTTTATCTAAATGAGCAGAATGAAAGCGCAACAATTACATGGACCACGAATATCCCAACTATCAGCAGGGTTGAATATAGCATATCTCCTTTATTTAACGTAAATTGGCAATATGACTCAAAATGGAACTTCAGCTACTTGGACATTGAGCATATTGAGGGAGAGGTCGTTGAGAATCTTCAACGAGTAATTGACCATAGTATAACTCTCGCTAATCTAGACCCAAATGCAACTTATTATTTCCGTGTGCAGAGTCAAGATTCAGGAATTATAACTAGCAAAGTCTATGAATTTTCAATAAGTGGCTTAGTATAAGAACTACCCGAAGAAACCTGATACATGCAAAGTCAGAAAATATTCATAATAGTATAACATTCGTAAATTCCGATTAGCGCATTAGAATGTTATGCGTATAGAATGGTTAGATGTCAAATTAGAAAATGAAAAAACCTTGCGCACACTTTGCGTTAATATATAAGCGACGAAAAAAACTAATAATCTTGCTAAAGGCTGAAGCAGACGACCTTTTTTCTGATTTGTGTTCACTCCGGGTTAACTAAACCTTTTGACCTTTGCGTGCGCACGATCCTGTTATTCGTTCCAAAAAGCAAATTGTGATAAACTATGTTTAGCTGCCTAACAATTTTCTCCCAGTCATACTTGTTGAGTACGAGTTTTCTTGCGGCTTCCCCAAGTCTCATCGACAATATCCTATCCTTCAGCAATTCGATCACTTTGACAGTGAATTCATTCATATCATCTTCGATTAAGACGTTCACTTGACTCTTGACGTCTAAACCCTCTACGCCGACAGTCGTTGATACCACCGGAAGACCGCATGAAAAATATTCAAGAATCTTTAACCTTGTACCCGATCCATGGAATAACGGGGCAATGGCAATGTCGGAAGCATTAAGAAGCTCAGCGACATTCTCAACAACCCCTGTAAAGGTTAAATTAGACGACTCCACTTTTACATGATTTCTCCCGACTATAAGAAACTTTGTATTGTTAATCTCTTTTTGAACTTTCGGGGCAATCTCTGAAGCTATCACTTGAACAGCTTCTTGATTAGGTAAGTACTCCATGTTTCCAACAAAAGTTACTGTGTGAAAATTTCTCAAATCATATTTATTCTGAACATTTGTTATATCTGATGAAGGATTAAAGGCTTTAGTATCCACACCATTAGGTATTACTTCAATATTACGTCGTCCAATTCCATAAGAAGCCAAGTACTCTTTTTCTTTTTCGGAAACAGTCAGTATCACGTTCGCATGTTCATAAGCTATCTTCTCCAAAAAGGTTTCTAAGATTTTCCTTAGCATGGTTGTGTGTTTTATCCTCAATGCTTGAAATGTGTCATGGCAATCAATAACAAGTGGTTTTTTTAGGATTCTCGCTACAATTGGGATTAATAATCCACCAGCTGACTGCTGTTCTATCTGTACTACGTTAGATTCTCGAATTATTCGAATAGCCCTTGAAATAAATAAAAAGTCATAAAAAAGAAGAGATGTAGGTCTTGACACACCTAGTAATTTGCCAAAGATTTTTAGAATTACCTTTGGAAAGAAACCCTTGATACCGTGGACTATCAATCCATCGATATGCTCATGTGTCACTCTATCGTTTGGGATTATTATGTGAACCTTGTGGCCAAGCGATACAAGACCTTTTGCCAAATTATAAATGCGTACAGATGGGCCCATATCTTTCAACATCAAATCTTTAAAACAACTCAAAATACAGATTTCCATTTTAAAATCTCACTTGTCAAGTATGAACTTAACTACCTATTCAGATCAATCTCGTGTGAGATCTTGGTCATCCTCATAGTGTAGGATTAAAGCGCGCGTGAGCAGACGATATGGAAAAGCTGCTGAATCGTGCCCACAGATATAACCTATTTCCCCAAATAGCCTATCAAAAAACCGAGACACCAAGCAGTCATTTTGAAAGTAAAGTGAATCGGCAGCAGAAAGACTACTTTTCGACGTAACAATCTGTAGGCTGGAATAGCATATAGTACTCCTGCTATGAAACCTGCAAAAGGAGTCATCTTGAGAAGGGAAAAGATTCTCCTATTCTTAAGATATAGATCATAATCACCGTGACCATACCAAACATACTTTTCCCAAATAGCTTTCCACGTCTTACTACGCTGCTCATAAAATACAGCGTTAGTTCTGCAAATTGACCAACCAGCCTCTTTAATTCTAAAGGCAGCGTCTTGATCCTCCCCAGTTCCTTTTAGGTGGTAGTCGAAGCCCCCCACTTGATTTATAGCTTCCACCCGATAAATTGAACCACCGGTTCCTGGAAGTTTAGAAGCAGTTTTCCATTCATTTCCGCTATGTATATCGTCCACTAAAAACGGAATGTTTTCAAGAGTGGCAATCAGATTTTCCTCTGGAAATGCACCATATTTTGCTTTAGCAATGCCAACCATAGGGTTTTTCTCCATGTATTCAACTTGCTTTCGCACATGATCTGTTGGTAATACAATGTCACCGTCCACCCAGACGATGTAGTCACTTTTTGCATTATCTACCACGATGTTTCTTGCAGCTCCTAATCCCATCCATTTATTACGAAACACTTTGACTTTAACATCCATCCTCATGATGTACTTTTGTATAACTGAAAAAGTTCCATCTTCGCTACCGTCGTCTACAAAGATCACTTCCATAAGCTCATGAGAAAAATTCTGATTTAGAACACTGTCAATAGCTTCTTTGAGTGAAGCTTCACAGTTTTTCACGCAAATCCCTATGGTAACTGTAGGTCTCATATGCATCACTCAAAAGTCATCACAGAATGTACTAGGATGCTTTTCTCAAAGGTACGCCATTCTCATAGGCTAGGGAGATTGTTTCCAAATCCTTAAGTGCATCATCTCCAGAGGGAGCAGGTTGCAAGTCATGTCTTACACAATGAGCAAAGTATCCAAGCTCTGAAAGATAGGGAAGGTAAAAACTTGGGGTCCTTCTTGTGAGAAGCTGAAGAATCGTGATTGCCTTACTCGGAGGAGCGTGTTCAGCATAATCATGTTTGACAGTTCCATAGATTTCTACTTTTGTTTGGCTTTTTTGGGAGAACCAGCCAATGTTAAGGATCACGGTTTTTCCTGTTGCAAACCTGACTAAGCATACTGCATGATCTTCAGCGTTCATGTTTAGTCTATATCCAAGATAACATTTGATGTTAGATACTTCGCCAAAGTACCATCTTAATAAATTAACCATATGGCTTCCTGAATCCATTAGCGCACCGCCACCGGTCAATTCCTTCCTGAACCACCACGAAGGGACAGGACGTGGAGAGTAACCGTCAGCCCGATGCATGAATGGGCCCGGTCCTACATTAGTAGCATAAGCAATCTGTACCTCACCAAGTATACCAGTTTGCATCTTTTCCTTGAGGGCCTGAAACGAAGAACAAAACCTAAGATGATAACCTACCATCAGCTTCACTCCGTTTTTTCTAGCTGAAGATACCATCTCTTTTCCTTCTGCCACATTCCTAGCCAATGGCTTCTCTACAAGGATGTGCTTTCCTGCTTCCGTTGCCTTTCTAACGCAATCTAAATGAAGATGGGTAGGCAGAGCTATTATAACCGCATCTACATCGTCATCTTTCAGAAGTTGTTGGTAGTCCTGGAAAGTGTTTTTTGCTCCGAGCTTCTTGGCAGAACTCAATGCTTTTTTGGAAAGGTCAGAAACTGCTGAAAGCTCTGCAGATTTGAGTTTTAAGCAGTTTTGAAGATGAATTCTCCCAACGTATCCTAAGCCGATTAATCCCAACTTGGTTCTTCCCATTTTTGCCATCCTCTGCCTGGTTAAACTAGGGCTCTATTCTGAGAGACCAAGTAGTTCGTTTAGACCTGTGTCGACTAAGAATTTGTACCCGAAGCTCAAGAGTGTATGAAACGGTCCTTTTCTTGGATAAATACTGCTAAAAGAACGGGGATCAATCCCAACTGGAGAAAAGGAAAGCGCCCCTATTCCCTCTTTATTGGCCAACATGATATGCCCCACCGACTTGGGATTCACTCCAGCTATTCTGGATGCAGCAACGTCCAGCGCCACTGGATCGTGGCTAGCCATAATAAGCCCTAGCCTGCGCGGATGGGCACCAGAAACAATGATTCCGTCAACAACGCACAGATCGAATTTCATAAGCTTATTTATTGCGACAATGGCCTCGTCAAGCTTTTGGTGATATTTGAATTTTTGAGGGTAGGGATTACAACCAAAGATGTTCTTTAAAGCACACGAAATTCCTGTCTGTGCCAAATACTTTATTTTAGGAACATTCACTCGCAAATCAGCCTTCTGGATTGTTTGAGGTACAACTATGTTGAAGTAATGGCCTCCAACATTAATCTTAAACGTATCGCCCTTATCTTGAGATAGATTAACCAAATCTACTCTGTAACGCTGTGACAGTTTCTCGTACCCAAGCATCTTAAAAGCGTACTTGCATTTCATCGCTGAAGCATCAGACTCTACAATTGAAATATTCACATTAGACGAGATTTGGTTTCGGATGACCTCGATCAGAGCGCCAACAAAACTTGGATCGGTGGTTTGCCCAGTCGAATAATCCCAGTAATAACACATGTTGGGCTTTATCACAACATTTCTTATATCTTTCGGGAATCTGTACTGAATCAAGTCTAGAGAACTCGAAATGGCTTGTCTCAGGTGATGAGATTGTTGAACTGCAACAAAGCTTACTAAACTCAAACTAAACTCTCCAGAGGATAAGAAGCTTTACGAGTTTTAATCCACAACATTTCTTCAAATGAGATAAGATGATGTTTTAACAATCCAAGGGTGGGAAGAATCGTTCCACCAGTCAATCCAACAATTCTGACTAAGGTCTAAAGTAGATTTTCCTTTTCAAGCATGTCTCTAGTCAAAAGTGATCTTGACTCTTCTAAGGTATTCCAAAAGATGAACCTTCTTCTCAATAGTAATGCGAACAATGCACTCAACAGAATACAATTATTCTGTATTACCCCGAAAAGAAAACCCCTACTCTTAGGCAGAAGAAGCGTTGCCAGAAATACCGAAGTCAAGATGACGGAGTACAACTGGAAATCTGAAATCATGATCAAAGTTGTGGCGGCAAATAGAAGAAAGACTATAGGGTTGAAGAGATAAAGAAAAATTTCTGGCATGGCTATCCGTTTTGGAAGATGCAATTGATTCTTTACTAGAAGCTTCAAGCATTTTGCGTAGATTTGCACAAGCTGAGTGGCTCTTCGCAACTTTGTAGAGACCAAGCCTCTCCAAGTAAAAGGAGAGATGTCAAAGCAAGTAGCTTCTGGAATGAATATAGTTCTAGCTCCTTTCTGTACAATATCTAAAGCGGTCCCTGAATCGTCCGTCTCATGATTGAATTCGTCGAGAACCTCTCTCTTGTACGCACCGAAAAGTCCGTGGAAAACTATTGTAGAATGAATCTTTGATTCCCCAAGCCTAATTACTTCAAACGTAAAGTTTAGATAAGTTTCTTCGGTTTGAGTAACCCAAGACTGATTAGAATTTAGCACTTTTTGCCTGCCAATAACAGCTCCAACTTTCGGATCAGCTAAATAGGGCAATGTCTCAGTCAAGATATGTGTAGTCCAAAAAGCGTCAGCATCGGATATAACCACGATATCGTGTTTTGCGCGTTTTAACGCGAGGTTAAGAACTCCTGATTTTCCTCTACGTTCGGTTTCACTCAACATTTCTACACTTAATTCTGGGTGTAGGTTGAGGAATTTGACCGCTTTTTTTATTGTGTTGTCTGTTGAGGCATCATCTATCAATATGATCTGCATTTTTTCCTTGAGATAACGAACATTGCACAAATTCTCTAACTTGAACCCTATTGTCTTCTCCTCGTTGTGTGTAGGGATTATGATCGTTATTGGTGGATTGTATTTTCTGTCAATCTTTAAGTTCCATGGTCTAGAGGCAACTCGCCGTAGATACAGAAAATATAGGCCTGGGACGCCAAAAAAAATTAGACAGAGAAGTAGCCAAACGATTATTATAAGGTTCATTTTTCTACTTCATCTCTAAGATAATTTTTAGAACACCAAAATTGCCTTCCCAAAAGCTTCACTAGAAATGCTCTAACGATACAAAAACTGTTTGTCATTCCGATTTCATCTAAACTTCTTCTAGAGCGGGAGGAATAACATCTTTAACAATTCTGTGATATAACTTAAGTAATTGGAGTTGGAAGTTCCACCAATGCTTTGATGAAAAGAAGTTTTCCTTAGGGAAGGTTTTCTTGAAAGTTATTAGGTTTTCTCCACGAGTCTTGATGCCTTCTAATTTCCCAAGTTTTTCTTTCATTGCAATTTTTAAGAATTTGATTTTAGAGGGATTGTATCCCATTATTTGAGAAGCAATCCAATCGACTGAAAACGGGTCTACACTTACCATAATAAGACCGAGTTCGATAGGAAAGCGGCCCAGTGCGACTAATCCATCGACTATGATGAGGTCTGGATGCAAGATCTTGTTTATACCAACGATAGCTTCATCTAAAATTGGATGGTAAACTATTTTCCTTGGAGAAGCTATGCAACCAAAAAGGTTCTTTAGAGCACAGGTGATTTTGGTATCACGCATTGTTTTTAATTTTGGCGCATTAATGAACAGGTCGGATTTTAATAATGATTGAGGAATTTGAAAGACAATTTCATGTCTGTTTACACGAACCGTCTCTTCGTGGGTTTCATCATTGGAAAGATTAAAAAGCTCTACACTCTTTTCCCTAGCCAATTTTTCATATCCCAACATTACGAAGGCATGTTTTGTTCGCATGGCCGTAGCGTCAGCCTCGACAATGCGGATATGTATACCCGTGCCATATCTTTCGCGAAGACAATCTATGATTCCAGCTACAATTCGGGGGTCCGTGGTATATCCTGTTGCTGCATGCCAATAATAACACAAGTTTACCTTGATGTCAACAGATTTTACTAAGCTCTTAGGCTTAAAATCTATGAGATCCAACGCCTTGCCAATAGATTTCTTTATGTCCTCCTCTGAATTGTGCGTTCGAACTAGACTAACAACGTCGCCCATTTTAATACTGCTTCCCTAAGTAAATTGCCTTTCACCAAAACCCTTGTAGGCTTCTTCAATAAGTTCAATCGTTTTTAATCCGTCCATGGCTGAAACGGATGGTTCAGAATCGTTCTTTACACATTCAAAAAAATGCTGCAACTCCTTATAGTATGACTCATAATAATACGAATAAGAAAGGGGCCTTATCTTCTTTCCAACAACTTTTCGAAGAAAATTCTTTGCTCCCTCCTTGACAGCATGCAAAATAATATTCCTCGGCACAAGATCATCGCTAGACATGTACCCCGCATTTCCATGGAGAATTGCCCTGAAATTATATTCTGGAAAAACCGATTTTTGATACCAACCAACATTGATAATTCCCTTAACAGAAGAATCAGATGAACATAGTATCGCTATTGCACCGTCCTCGAAAGGGAGATTAAATTTGTGATCAAAACAAGAAAACAATATCTTGCCATCCATGCCCACGAAAAAACGGAATAAGTCAATAAGATGATAACCTAAATCCAGTAATGCTCCTCCTCCGGTTTTCTTAGGATCAAACCACCACTCAGGTACAGGTGCAGGAACCGTTCCGTGGGCGAAGGGCCCGCTAAGTATCTGCTCAATTGTGACAACCTCCAGATTTCCAATACGACCCTTGTCTGCCACTACCTTCATTTTTTCAATTGCATCAATAAACCTCATACAATGACCGACCATAAGCTTCTTGCCGCTTGACTTCACCAACTTCACAATCTTGCGACACTCTTTCACATTCCTAGCCAACGGTTTCTCTACAAAAATATCAAGTCCAGCTTCCAACGCCAACTGAACGCTCTCAAGATGTAAAAAGTTAGGTAGAGATATGATGACTGCATTCACATTAGAAGAATCATTCAACAAATCATGATAGTCCATGTAAAGATTCTTAACGCCAACAAGCTTCGCCTTCTTCAAAGCTCTTTTCGATGAATCAGCTGCAGCAACCACTTTGATACCATCGACATGCAGACAATTCATCATATGCAACCTGCCCATATGCCCAAGCCCGATTATACCCACATTCAACATCCTCTTCTCCTTTTGAACATCTCAAATATGCTGTAATAGAAACGATATAAGTCAGGACGGAATCAAAATCTCCACTCAAAATTAATCATTATATGCACACAATTCTTCCCGCAGAAACTCACAACAAACACGAACGCCACAACAAAAAACAACTAAAAACAACCAAAAGTCACCAATTCCAATCACACAAACCACAACACGGTCTCTCTCCATCCACAAAGAGGGAAAACAACGCAAACAACCTAACAACTTAAGAACCAGTCACGTTCAACCATAACCCAACAAAACGATTATAATGCTGAAAACCGCTGATTGTCACGCGCGATAAGCATTCATTTCTCAAGAGTCACTGAGTGTGAGAACTTCAACTACGCCCTTCGCCTTCTCAGCCATCTCCTCATCAAAAGTTACCAAAGCAGCCTTCTTCTCCTTTGCCACCTGAACCACTATCGCATCCATCCCCCTCAACCCCAACTTTACAGCAAGCCCCGTTGCCTCTTGTCTCCTTCTCCTACTAAGCTCACTATAAACAATGAAGTTCATGCCTTCCCACTTGTCCAGCTGATGCCTCACCGAAACCGCCTTATCCACACCAGCACGCCTAGAAACTGCCCCGCAAACCTCTATAGGCACTATAGCACTCGTAGCCACATGGTACTCCCCACGAAATACCTTTTCCATAATTCGTAACGCCGCAGGCCTAAATCTGTCCCCTTTCACAAAAGCCGAAACAAGAACCGAAGAATCCAATGTTACTTCTTTTGCCATCGCTTTTCCCTGTCTTCCTTGACCGCTTCAACCGCAGAGACACCCTTCGGCCAAGTCCTCCCCACTTCCTCAGACACCGCATCAAGCTCTTCCAACAAACCATCAACAGAAACAGGAATTAACAAAACCCCTTTATCGGTTGAAATCTGCTCGACTATACCCCCCTCCTTTATTCCATACTTCTCTCGAAGCTCCTTCACTACAACAACCTGTCCCTTTGGTCCAACCTTACTACGATACCTCTCAGTCATACACAACACCAAGTATAACAACAAACAACGTATAAATAAATCTTACGTTATACCATAAAAAAAGAATAACAACCTAAGAACCAGCCACGTTCAGCCACAAACTAACGAAACGCTCATGATACTGAAAGCCATTCGTCGTCGCATTATAAATCCAAAGCTCAAAAAACAAATTACCCAAAAAACCATTATTCTCCGGGTCCCAAGCGATTTCACAATTCTCTATTTCTAATACAACACCATTCAACGTCATACTGTGAACATCAACCTGCAAGCGAGTTTCATTATACCCATAGTCGAAAGAGAACGAAAGCGGAATCTCCCATGTTGCCTCATCCGCCACAAAAGCTCGGATTTCATACAATGCAGGCAAGCTGCTAAAAGTACGGTTAAAACTGTCAGGAGCCGATTGAGTCTGATTGCGAAGCTTTACTGCAACCTTATAGTATGCAGCGTACCCTAAACGATTCCCTATCCCCAGAAACACACTGTAATTATAGTTGCGCGTAATGTTAAACGGATAATCCTCAGCCCTATGATTCGGACCAAGAAGCCAAAGCTCAGTAAAGAAATCAGTACGCGGAAAAACCAACAACCTACTAAGCGCAGGCGAAGCTACAAGCAACACCAAAACACCCGTAACAACCATAAACACAACCCGATGCTCCTCCAAACTCACGCACCAACACCTCCACCGTACCTCTTCTTAAAAAAGTGCCAAACAACAAAACTGCCACAAACAACAGCCACCGACCCAACCACAGAACCCACAACATTAACTAAAAAATCCCAATAATTCCCCTGTACCGCCGTCTCCGCCAAAGCCTCAGCCTCAACAACAAAACCGTTCAACTTGCCTTGGCTTTGACTGGCAAAATCAACTGCATTATCAAAATCACCCCTAGCGTACGACAACTCCGCCATAGACAACAGCTCCCCAGCCTCGTCAAGCGTCACCAATAAAACTGTAACATTCGCCTCAGCTCCATCTGCCTCCGCAACAGCATCATAACAAAGAACATTTTTCTCCTCAGCCGCAGTAATGGCAGCTACGGCATCAGTCTCGTTGGCCCCGAAAACGCGAAATCGAGCACAAGAGCCAAAAACTAGTAGAATAAAAGCCGCGAAAGCCAACAAAGGTTTGACACGAAACAACATTACTTTATGCAACATCCAAACCTTTTCTTGACGATCCTTTCACACTAGAGTTCCTAACCCTCGAATTCGTGTACATCATTTCAAGCAAAATCTTTTCTTTATCCACAGCGCTTAGCTCTTCGTTCACACGCTCACGAAGCTTTTTATAATCAATAAACCTCTGCAGAAACTTTTCTCCCTTCGGAGCAACCACGTACGAATCGTCACGACTGACACGCACCAACCCACACTCAAGAACCTCATTAAGATACTTACACAACAGCTTGTAGCTAAGATTAGCTCTATACATAATATGCGTCTTTTTAGCACCTCCCCTGACTATTTCCAGAATCTCAGCTATAATCTGAAGCTTACTCCTATACTTCGTCAAACCAAACCCTCAAAAATCTAACCTAAGAAAGAAAACTCAGAAATCAAACAGACACAAGAACTCTTTTCGCTACTTAGCTCTGACGTGCAGCCAGCCTCTTCCACCTTGCTTCAACTGCAAACTCCGCATCTTACCATTCTCCGCCTTATTTTCAGACCATGTTCTCTTCCGTCTCTTCATCATTCTACCCCGCACACCAGCCATCTCCCTACCAAACTTTCTCCAACCACCAACATAAGGAGAAGGCGTCTCCTGCTTAACCCTAACCTCATAAGGCGTCCCGTACTGCTCCAAAATCTCCTTAAAATCCAACTGCTTATAACATCTCGTCGCCACAATTACAGTGCCACGATCAACAAACAACAACTCAAAATCTTTACTGGATATTCCTTCAGCCCTAACCTTATCATCTATCCGCTCCCTCCACAAAAGCTTCCACTGCCGCCTAAGCTCCTCCACAAAACCCTTCCACTCCACAGCACCTGCTATACAATCCCTTCCTGACGGAAGCAGACAAGACTCAGTCATTACCTCACCTTTCTCCAAGCAAAGCGCCCTTCCAGAAAAGCCTCCAGCATTACCAAATTTAGAATAGAACATTGAACGGCAATTTATAAACATAGTCGTACGAGTGTTCTAGACTAATAGTATAGAACTAAAATCTATTTCTCATGGAACCTATACGTGCAAAACTCGGCTAAATATATCAAAATACATGTGCTTACCCTAACGCTACAATTAAAAAAGCCAGAAAAGGGAGGGGGGGGGAGGGGAGGGGGGGGGTAGGCAAGAAAGCCTCTACTGGAAAATAAGCCCAAAAAAAAAGCACAGGCACAACAATAGAAAACTTAGTAGGCACGACAGAGTCGATCAAATCGGCATAAACCGCTGAGCCTTACGCAACGTCCTCAGCAAAGCCTTACCACTTTCAGTCACTTTATACACCACAACTCCCCCAACACCATTATTCTCCTTTCGTAGCAAGCCGTTCTCAAGCATCTCAGAAAGATAACAGTTGAAACGTAGAAAATTCAAGTTAGCACGATACATAATCCTAGTCTTATTCGCTCCGTCCAGAGATTCCGTTAGGATATCAATTATAACCTCCATCCTACTTCTCCGGCTCATCGACACCAACCTCTGATTTCAATTACTATCAAATAACCACATACATATCAGCCTATTAAAACTATAAAAAATTAACTACAACTTCTCCATCTAACGATCAAGCGAGCTAAGCTATTTTTCACTCTTCCACCTCTAGAAGAATCTTCTAAACAAAAACCTCAGAAATTATTTAAGCTCACACCGCGAAACAATCATAGAAGGGAATCACCCTAATGCAGCCACAAATCAACAGCGCCATTGAACTACTCAGAGATGGCAAGTGGCACACGTTAAAAGAAATAAGTCAAAAAACCAAACTACACGAATTCAAAATAGAAATTCTAGCCGATTTCCTCGCAGATTACTCCTTCCTCGAACTCAATAGAAAAGACAAAAAGGCAAAACTGTCCAAAACGTTTTTAGGATTTCTTAAAAAAACACAACAATTATGAAAAGTTACGCTGACATAAGGGCGTCCAGATCATGGTAAGCCCTCAAAAAATCCTTTCCCCTCGCAGTAGTCTCAAAAAAGTAGCTAGTTGCACTCTGCCTTTTCGTAAACACTCTCAAAAGACCCTTATTCAAAAGAAAACCCATGTAAACCTCCAACTGCCTAAAACTAAGGTTACATTTATACATAATAGAAGTTTTCCGCACTCCACCAGCAGCAGAAGTAAGTATGTTTGCAATAATATCTAATCGACTTCTATGCGATGACTTAGTCTCAGTTGCCATCTGAACCAAAAGTCTTCTCACCAGACTCCTTTCTCGCGTCCCACAATATAGTCATAACTAATCCACAATTTAAACCTTCTTCAGCCCAAACGAGCAAAGGAAAAACACTGAAAAAAGAAAAAAACCAAAGAAATCTACACAATTTCACCAAGCAAATACGACTGAAAGACATCTACCACCTTCACAGAGACGAACTGCCCCAATAAACCATGCCCACACCTGCTCCTAATCACAACAGGTTTATACGCAAAATTCCGCCCAACAACCGACCCCTGCTTTCCCACCTCATCAACCAACACCCTCCCACTCCAACCATTCCACTCAATGTTTCGCTCGAAAGCAACACGGCGAACTAAGCTTGCCAAACACGCACTCCTATGCTTCACTTCTAAAGGCGAAACCTGCGGCTCCATATCTACCGCAGAAGTCTTAGGCCTTACAAAAAACTTAGAAACATTTACTATGTCCGGTCTGACATCTTCAATCAACTTACAAGTATTCTTAAACGCTTCTTCAGTCTCTCCCGGAAAGCCAACAATAACATCAGTAGCAACAGTTGACTGCCGAAACGCCCCTCTGAACTTCCCAACTGCCATAATGAAGTCTTCAGTTGAATAAAAACGGTTCATTCGCCCCAAAACATCGTCATCACCACTTTGCACCGGCAAATGCAAAAACTTATACACTTTCTCATTTTGAAATGCTTCCATCAACTCATCAACGATGTCCATGAGATTATTAAGCGTCATCATTCCAACACGGACAAAAAAGTCCCCCTTAACACCGCAGACACCCTTTAGCAGCTCGGCCAGATCAGTGTCAACGTCCATTCCGTAACACGCCGTATCTTGGGACGTCAACCAAAACTCGCGAACGCCTTCTGCAACATCTCTTTCAACCTTGTTCAGTATTTCCTTGATGCTATAACTTCTAAGCCTTCCACGCGCAAAGCGAACACAGCAATATGAGCATGAGCCTAAGCATCCATAGTTTACGGGAATAATGCTTACTCTAGGATTGAAACGCATGCGAGGCAGATCTAGTTGCGGCATATTCAGCATGGCATCTTCTAAATCTTCGACGTGCACGCCCATAGAGACATGTTTTACAACGTCAACAACTTTCTCCCCTAAAGCAGGTCCAACAACCCCGTCAAAGCAAACCTCCTTACTCAGCCTCTCAAAGTTTATGAGCGGCAAACATCCCGCCACAACAAGCTTCTTTTCCTTCGGGGTTCTTTTCAGCAAGTTTATCATTCGATTCTCAGTGGGACCTTTAACTGCACATGTATTATAGAGCACAAGCTCAGCCTCTTGGAGACTGCTCACTATTGTATGACCCGCTCTTGAAAGACAACCAGCAAGAACCTCGGCGTCTGCAAGGCTACTGGAACAACCAAAGCCTTTCACGTATATCCGCATCACAGCACCATCATTCAAAATATACAAGTTTAAGTCACAAACAA
Source organism: Candidatus Bathyarchaeota archaeon (assembly GCA_023131225.1). Lineage (NCBI taxonomy): Archaea > Thermoproteati > Candidatus Bathyarchaeota > Candidatus Bathyarchaeota archaeon. The sequence continues at coordinate 59,215 of JAGLZW010000033.1, forward strand.
AAACATAAACATTCTTTAAACCAGAAGCTTTTACACAAACAGAAAGGAGAACAAGGGCAAAGCTTAAAAAGACATGCACCAACATATTTGAATCATATTTGCAGTATGTTATATAGAGCTATAACTCAAAAACACCATCCATTCCTAATACCTACAGAAGGGAGGAGGCACAAAAAAAGAATGAAACTCATTACGTTACATCTCCCCGAACCCTACATTAAAGCACTAGACAGCCTTGTAAACGAACAATACTATCCAAACCGCGCAGAAGCCATCCGCATAGCTATACGAGACATGTTATCCGTAGAGGTTTGGGGGAGGAAACAAAATGGCTGGCAAAAAACCAACTAACAAAGCTCTTCAACCCACATGGCAAGGCACCCTTGCACCAACTGACAGCATACAGCCATCTAACCAATGCAAAATCGTAGTCATCGGAATCGGAGAAGCCGGCAACAACACGGTCACACAGCTAACAAGAATGAGAATAAAAAACATGCATACGATTGCAATCAACACTGACTCACTCCAACTTAACGCGTCACAAGCAGATGAAAAGATACTAATCAAAGAGAAACTGACTCAAGACGCTGGCACAAGCGGAAATCCTGTTTCAGGAAGGGCTGCTATAGAAGAGTCACAGAAACAAATAGAGAAAACCATAACAAACGTGGACATCGTATTTATCACCACAGGTCTAAGCGGCGGAACTGGAATGGAAGCTGCCCCAGCCGTCGCAGAAATCGCCAAGAAAAAAGGCGCCACCACAATAGGAGTAGTTGCGAAACCTTTTCAAATCGAAAAAGATCGAGTGAAATCAGCTTATTATACGCTCACTGAACTCCAACAGGAATGTGATACAGTTGTAGTAATTGACAACAACCAACTTACAGAACTCGCACCTGAACTTCCAATCAGCGAAGCTTTCAAAATCACTGACCAAGTGTTAGCCAAAGTGATAAAAGGCCTAGTAGAGATGATTTCAGCGCCCAGCCTCATCAATTTTGACCTCGCCAACTTCATAAGCATTGTAAAACACGGTGGAGTCGCAGTGATAGGAATAGGCGAATCTGACGCGCAGAATCGCGCCGAAGAAGCGGTACGTAACGCGCTAAGAAGCCCATTGCGGGATGTTGACTACACTGAAGCTACAGGCGCACTCATCGAGGTCACCGGCGATAGTCAAATGACAATTGAAGAAGCTAATCGTGTAGGAGAGATTGTAACAGAAATGATGAATAACAACGCCCAATTGATTTGGGGTGCCAGAGTAGACCCCGAGCTGAACGGGAAGATTAGAGTCACTCTGGTGATGACTGGCATTAACTCACCGCATACAGTGTCAAAGTTTGGTTCAATTGCCCCTCAGCTTTTCAACCTAGAACCTTATTCAGAACCTGAGAAAAAACTGCCAGTAGATCTTGGTCTATACCAGCTAGAAAAATTCGAATCCTAAAACCTTCCCGATAAAATTCTCCTAATGCTTGCAAATTCCCTTCTTAACCTCATACTCCAAGGTATCGATCTACCGAAAGGCGTCACAGCTCCATTTTTTATCGCTTTAACTATCTCGTTAATACCTGCTTCAGCGTCGACAAGAGTATAGCCCATTCCAACTTCAGGCGCATAATGAGCATCACTCCCCCCTGTTTGAGGAAGATTAAGTTTATTCGCCATTTCCCGGTTCTTACGCACTGAAAAAGAGAATGGTACTGCAGAAGAGTTGATGACTTCCATTGCATCGAAATTCCGATTAAGCTGTTCCTCCTCGATTCCCTTAAAGAACGCGGTCGGATGAGCAACTATTGCCAATCCGTCAGCGTCATGAATTTCGTCGATAGTTTCAGCAAAAGATAAACCAGCCTTAACAGCAGTGTTGATGTTTATTGCTAAAACATGGCCTTGCTTCGTTGTAACCTCAATTCCAGGAATAATTAGTAGACTTCGAATTTTGCTGAACTCCCGTAATCCCCCGACAGTGTCATGGTCTGTTATGGCAACTCCGTCTAGACGCCGCCTTTTCGAGCAGATGACCAACTCTTCAGGCGTAATAAAAGCGTCACAAGAATATTTTGTGTGAACGTGCATGTCAATTCTTAAAGGCAAAGAGGGTTCACTTTATTTTGCTTCCAGCCTCGACTGACTTGTCGGGTTGAATGATTGAAATGCTTTTACCATCCTCTGCTGCTAGAATCATTACTTCAGAATCTAAGCCAAAAACACGTTTAGGTTTAAGATTAGCTAAAACAGCAATGCTTTTGCCTTCCAGCTGTGTTGGCTTATAATGCTGAGCGATGCCTGCTACGGCCTGTTTCAGTTCTCCAGCACCTATGTCAATGGTTAATTTCACAAGATTCCTTGATTGAGGAACGTTTTCTGCCTTAACAATCTTGCCTATTCGTAAGTCGAGCTTAGAGAACTCTTCAAATGTTACGGTGGACGGATTAGTTTTCGTCTTTTCCAACTTGCTCTGCAACTCCTCTCCGCTTACCTCTATCTTGCTAAATAACGGTTTTGACTTCTTTACTTTATGACTTGAGGGTAAAAGCTTTGTTGCTTCATCCCACTTTTGCAAACATGTCTCGAATGACAAATTGAGAAGAGTTGAAATCCTTTCAGAAGTGAACGGAATGAATGGCTCAAGGGTTATCGCCAGAGTTTTGACAATTTGGACAGCGACGTAGAGCGTATTTGCGGCTTTTTGCCTATTGGCCTTGAGGAGGTTCCACGGTTCCTTTTCGTTGAAATACTTGTTTCCTATACGGCTGATGTCAATAATTTTCTGCAAAGCCGACTGCAGCTTGCAGCTTTCCAGGTTTTCCGCCGCCTCCGCTACTCTTTTTTCCACAGCTCTGAGAACGCGTTTGTCGCAGGCGTCAAGGTTGTGTGTTTTGGGCACCGAGCTCTCAAAATGTTGATTAATGAATGTCAAAGTCCTGTGTATGAAGTTACCTAAAGTGTCGTTAAGATCAGCATTTATCTTTTCTATGAAAATATCCCATGAAAAATTCGTGTCCTTTGTTTCTGGGCGCGTGGATACGAGGAAGTAGCGCCAATAGTCTGCTGAGAACAATTCTAGGGCTTCATCTATCCAGATACCCACCCTATGGCTTTTAGAGAACCTTTCACCTTTGAATTGCAAAAATTCAGTTGAAGAAACATTCCACGGCAGGTTGTACTCTTCTTCTATAGCAAGAAGCAAAGCTGGAAGGATAATGGTGTGAAAGGGAATGTTGTCTTTACCAATAAAATACAAAGTTTTGACATCTTTATCGAACCAAAACTCCTTCCATTTTTCTCCCTCTCCACGGTTTTTGAAGTATTCGATCGTGGCTGAGACATAGCCAAGAACAGCCTCAAACCAAACATATATTGTTTTGTTTTCTGCTCCGGGAAATGGTGCAGGGATTCCCCATTTATTGTCTCGGGTTAACGCTCGGGGCTTAAGTCCTTCGTTGATTATATTCAGGCTAAATTTTCTAGCGTTAGAGGGCAATCTGCTGTTACTCTTTATGAATTGGCGAAGCTGACCAGTGAATTTTGGCAAGTCAAAGTACCAGTGCTCGACTTTTTTTATAATGGGTGTAGATTTACAGATTGTACAGTAAGGATCAACAAGTTCTGCTGGTTCAAGTAGATGTCCACAAGAGCTACACTGGTCACCTCGAGCCCCTTCAGCACCACAATCTGGACATATTCCTTCTACAAACCTGTCTGGCAAGAAGCGGTCACAGTTTGAGCAATAGGGTAATTCGGTTTCTTCAGAAAAGATGTAGCCATTTTTGTATATCTTCGAAAAAACATTCTTAACAAATGACTTATGCACAGGGCTTTCTGTTCGAGTATAATTGTCAAAGGAAATTCCCCACTTCTTCCACAAGTCAACTACCCTTGCGTGGTTTCTATCCGTAAGCTGCCTTGGTGGAATACCTAATCTAATGGCTTCTACTTCCACAGGCGTTCCATGCTCATCGGAACCTGTCACAAAAACTACGTCTTCCCCACGCAGTCTGTAGTATCGAGCAACAACATCAGCTGAGAGAACTGACCCTATTAAAGTGCCCAAATGAGGCATATAATTAATGTAAGGCCACGCACAGGTGACCACAACTTTACCGAGTGAAATGCACCTCCAAAGTACATAATACCAGAGACATTCTGAATATGCAGATACTTAAATAAAGCGGAATAAAAAGAAAAAAAAGGTTTTGAGGACGAGAGCTATTCCTCTTTCTGCCACGTAACTCTCGGTCTACGTCCCGAAAGAAAGATGGCTGCTGCTATAATGATGGCACTGATAATCGCCAGTATCGAGACTACTGTTAGAAGCGTCACTATGTTGTCCATAGCTCTAAGATAACGCAGGCTATAAGCGTCCATAACTTGGATCTGATTATTCCATCCTTTGATAGCAATCGCAGGCAGCTTACCTTTGGTTGTGTATATCGAAAGGTCAACGGAAGTACTGTGCCCTCTAGCGTCATTTGGGACTGTGAAGGTAATCTCATCAAGTGCAACCGCCGTTTCGCTGCTTACATGGATCACCGGATCGTAAACAATTGTCTTGTTGCCCAGTGGGTCCCAGCCATCTTCTGTGTATATCATCCAGTCTTTGAATTCAATGGTTACATTCTTAACTTCTATGGGACCGTCCCCAGTGTTTCTAATAGTAATGTAAATTGTTCCATGTTCACCTGGTTCATACGTATTTTTGTTAACACTCACCCATCCTTCGATGTCTTGCGCTCTAACGGAGGGCACCAAAACCATAGAAAACATCGCCAAAGCCAATGAAATTGTAACTAGTTTTTTCAAGATATCACCTATCCATTGTGTTCAGGCTTTTTCTATTTAAAACTTGTTAGAGTAAGCATTGGATTTCGAACTAAGTAAACCCTTGGCCTTGAGAAAATGAGAGGTCAAAAAGTAGTTTTCCATGACTATGACTATTTTAGCCCCTTTCAGCCATAGAATTGCAGGACAAGCTTTTCAGAGTTCTTAAAATATTCCCTTTTGGATCTATTCTTCTGCGTCTCAACGCTTTCTACAACTAAAACCATTAACGTTATTACTTTTCTATCTTTATACGCGTCATCTCTAACTGACTAGAATTCGATGGGCACGCCTTCTCTAAACAATGCTTCTCTAAGGAACACTGTCAACAATGAATCAACGCATGCGAGAGAATCTGAACAAAACTTTTACAAGCATCAGCTGTGTACTGTTGTGCCTGCTTTTCCCTCCAAGGCTTTCCGCCCCATTTCCAAAGAAGATATAACAGCTTTTTCACCCCCCGCCTCCACAAATTCTATAGCTGCCTCAACTTTAGGCGCCATACTCCCAGCTGCAAAATGTCCCTCTCGCAGGAACCTCTTAGCTTCAATAATACTCACTTCGTCAAGATCACTCTGACTCGATTTTCCGTAATTAAGGAAAACTTTCTCAACATCAGTTAACATTAGAAGAACCTCCGCTCCTACATCACTAGCAAAAATTCGCGCGCTCAAATCCTTGTCAATTACCGCCACCACACCCTCTAAACTACCATCATCTCTAACCGCCACAGGAATCCCTCCGCCGCCAACAGCAATAACTATTGCACCGCTCTCAAACAACGTTCTAATCGCATCTTTCTCCAATATCTCCTTAGGTTTAGGCGACGGCACCACCCGCCTGTACCCCCGCCCACTATCTTCAACCATCGTCCACCCTTTCTCTTTTCTCAACATTTCAGCCTCTCTGGCAGTGTAAAAAGTCCCTATAGGTTTCGTAGGCTTTCTAAAAGCAACATCGTTCTCATCAACTAATGTTTGGGTTACAAGAGATACAACCGGAATATTTATGCCCGATCTGTCCATTTCATTCCGCATTGACTGTTGCAACATATATCCTATCATGCCTTGACTCTGGGCTCCACAAACGTCCAATGGCATAGGGGGCAAAACATCCCTCAACTGCTCATTTTTAAGGAGAATATCGCCAACTTGAGGACCATTTCCGTGAGTTATTGCAAGTTTATATCCGTCCTTAATTAGCCCAACAAGATGTTTACAAACTCTTTTCACATTCCCAAACTGCTCTTCAGCAGTTCCCCTCTCCTTATGTTTCAAAATTGCGTTTCCACCTAATGCCACTAACACTTTCCGACTCACACAATCACCATCTGTATGCATTTAGCAGTAGGATAGGAAAGAGAACCAGTTGCATTTTAAAGCCTTTTCTGAAAAAGTCACATTACATACTTGAAACCTAATAGTTAAAAGAGAAAATCTACATTCATAACTGGGACGTCTTATATGGCTACGATTGAAAAAATCAAGAAAAGAGATGGTAGAATAGTTGAATTCAACTCCAACAAGATCGCTGAAGCAATTTGGAAAACTGCGAAGGCTGTTGGAGTGAAAGATAAGCCACTTACTGTGAATCTTGCTGAGCAAGTTGTAAGGCAGTTAGAGAAGCAACTCGAACCAAATCAGATGCCCACCGTGGAGCAAGTTCAAGATCTTGTGGAAAAAACACTTATAGAGAACGGGCAAGCCAGCATGGCGAAGGCATACATTCTTTATCGACAGAAACGAGCTAAGATAAGGAGAACGAAGGCTCTACTGGGTGTCGTCGACGAGCTTAAACTTCCCCTAAATGCGATTCTTGTGCTAGAGCGACGTTATCTTAAAAAAGACGAGAAAGGCAAAGTCGTCGAATCTACAAATCAAATGTTTAGACGAATCGCTAATAGCTTAGCTGAAGTTGAAAAACAATACGGCAAAAGTGAGGACGAAGTAGCCGATTATGAAAACGAATTTTACCATATGATGACAAACCTCGAATTCATCCCCAACTCTCCCACGCTCATGAATGCAGGTACAATGTTCAGGCAACTCAGCGCCTGTTTCGTCTTGCCCATAGACGACTCCATAGAAAGCATATTCGATACGCTGAAAGCGGCTGCTCTAATTCACAAAACTGGAGGGGGAACTGGCTTCTCATTCTCGCGACTTAGACCAAGGGGAGATGTTGTCAGAACCACGGGAGGCATAGCCTCAGGAGCAATATCGTTTGCCAAAATATACGACACTGCGACCGAGGTGATGAAACAAGGTGGTCGACGTAGAGGTGCTAATATGGGCATACTTCTCGTCAACCATCCTGAAATCATGGACTTTATCGTTGCGAAAGAAAAGGAAGGAGTGCTGAGAAACTTCAACATTTCTGTGGCTGTTACTGACAAATTCATGAAGGCAGTTGAAGAAGACAGCGATTTTAATTTAATAAACCCTCGAAATGGTGAAACAGTTGAAACGCTAAAGGCGAGAGCAATATGGAACCTCATGATAATGATGGCGTGGAAAAACGGCGAGCCTGGTATAATTTTCTTAGACACGATAAACAGACACAATCCAACACCTCGCTTAGGGCAAATCGAATCCACCAACCCCTGTGGTGAACAACCACTTTTACCTTATGAATCCTGCACTTTGGGAAGCATTGACGTAAGCAAGTTCGTGTGTGATGATGGCAAAATAAACTGGAATCGACTAAGGCAAACTATACGATCGGCTGTAAGATTTTTAGATGATGTAATCGACGCTAATGTTTACTTGTTGCCTGAAATAGAAAAGGTAACTAAGGGAAACAGGAAAATCGGCCTAGGAGTAATGGGATTTGCCGACATGTTGATTAAAACGGGTATAAGATACGACACTAAAGAAGGCCTTCAAACTGGAGAAAAACTCATGAAATTCATAGGCACTGAAGCAAAAAAGATGAGTGTAGAGTTAGGTGAAGAGAAGGGAAACTTTCCAAACTTCCACGAAAGCATTTGGGAAAAACAGTTCAAAACTATGAGAAACGCCACAGTTACAACTATTGCTCCCACTGGTACCATAAGCATAATTGCAGGTTGCTCGCAGGGAATTGAGCCGCTCTTTGCAATTGTCTACGTTCGCGAAGTTGCCGAAAGCTTAGGAAGAAGTCTTATTGAGGTGAATCCACTGTTCGAAAGTATAGCTTTGAAAGAGGGATTCTACGACGAGGAACTGATAAAAAAAATCGCGAAAAAAATGTCCATACAAGATGTGGAAGAGACCCCAGAACGTATAAGGAGACTCTTTGTGGTGGCTCATGACATGAGCGCAGAGTGGCATGTGCAAATGCAAGCAACTTTCCAGAAGTACACTGATAACGCGGTTTCAAAAACCATAAACTTTCCCAACAGAGCTACACCCGACCACATTGACGAAGCTTATTGGCTCGCATACAAATCGGGATGCAAAGGTGTGACCGTTTATCGCCACCGTAGCCGAGAAAAACAAGTTCTGCGACCTGTTGAAAGCGAGGGAACACTTGCAGATATTAGTTTTGGATGTCCAACTTGCATTTAAGACACACTCTCCTCATCTGCAAACTTCTTTTGAATGTTGAGGTCTAAAACCAATTCAACAACCTTTCTTTCTATTTCGTCTCTGATTCGCCTAACTTCCTCTATAGGTCTGCCCTTTGGGTCTTCCGATCCCCAATCAACAACTTTCTCAAGTAGACATGCAGGGCAAAATCCCCTTGCCTCACAACCCATGACAACAACTATGTCAGCATTTTGAAGCATTTCAGTGGTTAGAAGTTTAGGCTTGTTCTTAGAGATGTCGATTCCTTTTTCCTGCATTGTTTTGACGATTGAGGAATAGATGTTATTCGAGGGCATAGTTCCAGCGCTAAATGCTTTGACTTTTCCTTCACCGTGCAAGTTTGCGAAGGCTTCAGCCATTTGACTTCTGCCCGCATTCTCGACGCAGACAAATAATACTTTGGTCACCTAACTATTCTCCAAAAAATGATCCTATTCAAGTTCGCTCATAGGTCTTTAAGGATAAAGTATACACTATTTTTTTTTCACTTGTGTTTTTAAAGTTCTAAATTCAAAAATTGTTTGCAGACATAATGCAGTCAGTGGAGCTTAGCCCAATGGTGTACTTCGACAACAATTCCTACAGCTAAGACAACGAGCCCACCGATGATTGACATCAATCCTTGGAGTAACATTCCAACACTCGTTATCGGCATAAGCACTCCGAGAAGAATAAAAATCATACCAACTCCCATACAAATTCCGTCTACAAGAGCAGAAAACCGGTGGCTCTTCGTTTCCTCAACCGGGGAAACTCTTTCTAAGGCAGCATATCCTTCGATAGGTGCCTGAAGTTGTGTACGGGAGTTTTCTGCGTCCAATTGGAACACCGAGGAAAAATTGATAATTCGTCCTGACATAATTGATTTACTACCTACCTATCTTTATTTTGAATTAATATTGTCAAAAAAGACAAATGGTAGATCTGTTGTAGTTTATTCGATTTCAAAGGACCTATGCAATCATTGCCCAGCTTATTCCCACTATTAATTTCTGAATCTAATTTCAAAGTCACAACACTTAATGGCCTTTTCACTGCCTTAAACTATCAAGGTCACCATATGGAAACTAACGTCAACCCGTCAGCAATAAGTACAGTTCTAATCTTAATGGCAGCAGCCTCTCTTTTCACCATGCTCAGCCTAAACCAAGTGAACTACATAGTTCATGGCGACCTTTACAATTACGGTTTGCAATTCAGCTACAGATGGGCGATGCCTTACTGGGTTTTATCTGGAATAATTTTCGGTCTGTCTTGGGTGAATATATTCCTCTCAATAATTGTTACGTTGTACATTTTTAAGAGAAGTCGAAAATCCACAGTAGTTTCTGAAAATACTCTTCAAGCCAAGAAAATAGAGGAGGCAGTCCAGCTTAGAGAAGAAAAAGAACAGAGAAAACTCAGCGAATATGTTAAACCACAAAAAGAGAAACCAGAAGCTCTGAAAGAAGAAATTACAGAGGCATTGAGAGAAGAATTTCTTGGAGAAGAAATCAAGCAACCTTAAGTAACAATAAAGGCGCAGGAAGCACAGACCAATCAACAAGAAACTGAAGAGATATCCAATTCCTCCAGAAGATGTTGAACGGCGACGGCCCGTCCTCTAGAATAGAAACCTAATATAAGGGCAAATTGTCACCAATTCTCTAGGTTTGATGAAAGTTTGAAAAAGACAAATTTCCTGATAATCATCTGCACGTTGGTTAGTCTCTTCTATTGGTATGATGTATATTCAAACTTTGCAAAAGAGTATCTAGTTTACAGTGGAAGCAGATTGGCACAAGGTGCGTTATGGACTCTTGTCACATCTCTTTTTATACATTTTGATCCAATACATCTGATAGGCAATATGATTTTTCTCTATGTTTTCGGGAGAGTAGTTGAAGAAGACGCAGGTGCAAAGCTGACAATGACAGCTTTTCTTGTAGGAGGAGTTGGCTCTCTTATAATTAGCTCATTTTACTATGGCTTCAATGTTTCAATGATTGGAGCTTCTGGAGCCATCTTCACCTTGTCTGCTGCAGCAATGCTTATCAAACCGTTAAAATCGTCATGGCTTTTCTTTTTTATGCCCTTAGGCTTGGTAGCGATTTTATATTTTATTTTTAATGTTTTCGCGGTTAGCATGAACTTAGGTGGGAATGTAGGATACATGGCTCATGTCACAGGTTTCCTCCTAGGGATTCCTTTTGGCATAATGTGGAGTAAAGGTGAATGGGTAAAGAACTTAAGCCTTACAATTTTGTTGCTCATTGCCTTTATAACTATGATTTATCTAATCCAATTTTTGCTCAATTTCTTTTAAGCGACATCTATGTTTCGTAGATGTCGATCACAGCGCGCACACGTAACAGTAATAATTATTGTTGCTTCATAACGTTAAATTGTCAAATATGCTAGCTTATTTAAGGGATAGCATTGACTTCCAAAAAAGCCTTCACAGTTTGGATACTTATTATATTCACTTTCTTAGCAATCTTAGGCACCCTACATGGGTGGATCTTGTGGCAGATTGAAGACGTCAGCGTAATTACAGTTCTTTCATTCTCATTAGAAGTCACTACCTACTTCATCGCAACCCTAACAACCACTTTCTTTTTCATCGGAGCAGTTTGCTACGTAGTTTTTCGCGGCGAATCGTTGGACTTACCATTATATCAGCTAAGTAAAGATTTTGAGGAACAACTTGATGTGAAATGTGAGGAAATTAAAAATTCAACTGATGAGGCACTAACAAAGCTGGGACTCAGAGAATTTCAGTTAAAAGAGAGTATGAAAGTCTTGCATAAGAAGTTTGGAGAATTGAATAACAAACTGAAAAAAAGCATGGAAACTCATGAAAAAATCCTCAAAACAACTCAAAAGAAACTGCTGGGAATGGAACACAAAATAAGCAAAATCCAAACTAGCCAAAAAGAGTTGCCAAAGTTGAAGAAGAAACTACAGGCTATAGAGGCTGTAGAAGAAGAGTTGAAAAACATTCAAGAGATTATGACTAAATTTAATTCTATTCCTGAGCCTTGCCTTAAGAGCACTGACGGAATAAGTGTGCTAGAAGGAAAAGTATTGAAACGAGGGACAGTTCGACAGTTGAAATTGAATGGCATAGAGAAAATTGAGGACTTACTGTTGAAGAGTCCTGTCGAAATAGCGTTGACAAAAACTATGACTGAGGGTGAAGCAAAAAATTTGCAAAGTATAATTCAATTGTTAATGGTCCCCAGGGTCCAGCATGAAGATGCTGTGCTTCTTTTGAAAAGTGGAGTAAATTCTAAGCAAGAACTTGCGCTTCAGGACACTTTTAGCCTTGGTGCTAGAGTCGCGAAAACTGCTGAGCTTTACGTGAAAGATGGAAAAATCAAAGAAGACGAAAAACCCACTTTGGAAGAAATCGCTTTGTGGATCAGATTAGCAAAAGCGCAATGATTTACTAAACTAAATCTTTCTTGCCTCTATGACAGCATGGTTTAATATTTTCTTTGATTTACTGTAATCTCCATAGAAGTTTTTTACTTTAAACCCTGTTTCTTCGAGTAGAAGCAACAGCTCTCGTTTGCTTATCATTGCTATGATAGAAGCGTCGTAGATGCGTTTGATAATTTCACCGTTCTTGTAAACTTCGAAAAGCAGCGAGACTTTGAGGAGTTGTTCTTGCCAGTTTGGCTGATAGGAGATGAAACGCATTACTATTGTATCGTTATATTTTGCTTTGCGGATGAATCTTAGATTATTGCTATAGGTTGCTGATGGCAAGATTAGGTTGAAGGCTAAAAGCCCATTTCTTGACAGGTGTCTGTTTATTGCTTTTAAGCACGCAATTTGCTCTTCTTGTTTGGCGCAGTATTGGATGGTTGATGAGGGAATATGTGCTAGGGGAAATTTTCTGTTTGAGTTGAAGTTTTTCATGTCTGCTTCAAAGAGTCTGACTCGTTCTTGCGCCGCCTTAGTCTCTTTTTTTCAGTTTATTTCTTGCTTCTTTCAGCATGTGGAGTGAGTTGTCGATGCCTCAGACTTTGTAAACCATTAGTCTTATCCTCAGTGACTGTTCATTTCGTGTTCTCGTTCGCTGACCCAGTAGGATTTTGTTCTTCCTTCTTTGTTGATTACGTATTCTTTTTTGAAGATGGGAGCCTCTCTTTTGAATCGTTCCACCGCTTCCTGCAAGACGGGAAATACTTTACTTCTATGTGCTCCTGCGACTAGGACATAGACGAGTTCTTCGCTGACTTTAAAATTGCCGAGTAGGTGATGGATTTGAACGTCGATTATTCCTTCTTTTTTGTTTAGGTCGTTGCAGATGTTTTCTAGCATTTCGTTGGCTTTTTCTCTGTATGCTTCTAGTTCAAGCGTTTTGACTTTTTCTTTGTTTTTGGTTTCGCCTCTGACAACGCCGATGAATAGTGCGATGGCGCCTGCTTTGTGGAAGTTTTTGTTTGCTTTTGCGGTTTGAATGATGTTTGTGAGTTTTATGGTTCCCTTTTTGTGAACTCCTGTTTTTCTTGTTAAGTGTTTCATCATGCTTGTTCACTGTGTTTTGGTTCTTGTAAAGTTTTGTGGAGTTGGTGTGTGTTTGAGGAACGGGTTATCATGAATTCATACACTTTATTAAGACTTGCTACACTATATGACCTGTATTCGAACAAAACCAAGAACCCCCCTTCAAGCAGAACACATGCTGAAAAACAAAGGTGAAAAACAGTGGAAAAAACACAACAAAAAATCAGAAAAAAACAGCTTTCGGTATTCAGACAGGTCTACTCCGTTCAAGAGCCATATGCATACGCCGCCATAGTAAAAGATCCCAAAACCCATAAAGTCCGCTACAAAGTAATCGAACCAACACTGCTTGAAGAAGAAGCTGAAATGCTTAAGGAAATAAAAAGCATTTTGATGGAAGAAATCGATGTAAACTTAAAAGAAATCGACACAAGAGAAAAAGCTTCAGAATATCTGAAACAAAAAATCCGAGAAGTCATCAAGAATTATCGCCTAAAAATTGCTGAAGAGGCCATAGACAAACTAATGTACTACATTGTACGCGACTTTGTTTATTATGGAAAAATTGACCCTTTAATGAAAGACCGTATGGTTGAAGATATTTCTGCAGACGGCGTCAATATTCCGATCTATGTTTGGCATCGCGAATACGAATCTCTACCCACCAACATAATTTTCGAAGATGAAAGCGAGTTAAACTCTTTCATTGTGAGATTAGCGTACCTTTCCGGCAAAAACATCTCTATGGCATCTCCCATGCTAGACGCGTCTCTTCCAGACGGAAGTCGCATTCAACTAACATATGGAAACGAAATCACCAGACGTGGCTCAACATTTACAATACGACGCTTCCGTGTCGACCCCCTCACGATTTCGGATCTAATAGGCTTCAACACGTTATCATCTGGAATGGCTGCCTATTTTTGGTACGCGATAGAAAATAGAGCATCTGTTCTGGTAGCGGGAGGAGTGGCTTCCGGCAAAACAACTATACTTAACTGCCTATCCATGTTTATTAGGCCAGAGTTAAAAATTGTAAGTGTAGAAGACACTGCTGAACTTAACTTACCTCATGAAAACTGGATACCCTCTATTGTACGAGCGAGTTTTGGATGTGAAGAGGAAGGCCCAGGTGCCATAACATTATTTGATCTTCTAAAAGCGGCAGTACGTCAGCGTCCCGACTTCATAATCGTAGGTGAAGTGAGAGGTGCAGAAGCATATACATTGTTCCAAGCTATGGCGACAGGTCATCTGGGTATGAGCACAATCCACGCTGAGTCGGTGGACTCAGTTGTGCACAGGCTAGAATCTGAGCCCATGAACATACCGAGGTCTCTACTGGCTATGATTGACGTTGTGACAATCCAGGTAAGGACAGAAATCGATGATAAACCTGCAAGGCGAACCTCAGCTGTGACCGAGGTTGTTGCTCTTGATCCTGGAACAAAAGAACTGCTTACGAATGACGTGTTCAAGTGGGACATTAGGAGTGACTCCTTCAAATACACAGGGCGAAGTCATATTTTGGAAAGAAACATGGAAAAAACAGGAATTAGTGTGGAAGAGATTCGTGAAGAACTGGAAAGAAGAAAAGCTGTTCTGGAGTGGATGGTTCGAAAAAACATACGAAAATACACCGAAGTCGCCAACGTTATCCGAGAATACTACGCAAATCCTGATCGAATGTATAGAAAGGCAAGGATGGGCAGCTAATGAGCTTTACTCGTCTTAAGAAGTCAGTAAACCAGATACGCCAACGCATTATGAACAAAATTCGCTTAAAAATTTCTGCGCCCCTAAGTCACTTTGGTCAATCAACGGAGAATATAGAGCAAACAAAGTGGAAGCCTGAACTTTTCGCTTACCATCTTTTGGGAGAAAGAACAAATCGTTTTTTACCTTTATTCAGAGACATGGTTATTGGTCTGCATAGATCTGGCATGAGGATAAGTTTTAAGCCCTACGTCAGCCTTACTCTTCTAACTAGCCTAGTAGTTACTGTTTTCACAATGTTTTTTGTTCCTTCAACATTGCATCTTATCCTACAGATAGAGCTCTTTCCATCCCTTCTTTTTGGCGTAGGTGGTGGTTTGCTTGCGGGCGCTATAACCATCATTTGCTTTTACATTTATCCTGTTTACAGAGCAGACAACATTAAACGAAACTTAGATGATAGCATGTCTTTTGCAACGGGTTATTTGGCAATTCTAGCAGGTGCAGGCATACCGCCTGCCAAAATGTTTCGCTCTCTCTCAAATATTCCTCAGAGATTGGCTGTCGTTGATGAGTCAAGAATCATCGTTCGAGATGTGGAACTTTTTGGTGCAGACATAATCACTGCTTTAGAGAATGCGTCAAAACGCACACCTTCTGAGAGATTTAGAGAATTACTTGAAGGCTTCATAGCAACAATATACTCTGGCGGCAATTTAATGTCTTATTTGTTGGACAGATCGCGACAAAACATGAAGCTTAAAAATATTACCTTGCGAAAGTTTTCAGATACTCTTGGAGTGCTTTCAGAATTCTATGTAACATTACTAGTAGCAGGACCGCTTATTTTCGTTGTGATGCTATCGGTTATGGCTATGCTTGGAGGCGCCGGGTTCGGAATAATGAATCCAACCTTGCTGTTGATGCTTTTAACATACATTGTCCTACCTGTTGGCTCAGTCATCTTCATAATAATCTTGGATGCTCTTACGCCACGGTGGTGAAAGTGCTAAAAGTTGAAAAACGGGAAAAGAAAATCGCTTGGTTAGTCTCTATCGGTTTAGGTCTCGTTATAGTAGCGACAGCAGTCATAACATTAGCGGGAAAACCGCTTTTTGACGAGTATCTTTTTTTTGCTGCAGTAGTTGCTGTATTTCCTACTGCAGTGCTAGGTTATTTAGAATACCGCTGGCAAAAATCAATAGACGAACACTTGCCCGACTTGTTTAGAAGCATTGTTCAGGCTCAACAGACAGGTATGCCTTTACCTCAAGCCTTGGAAGAAGCCTCAAAACGAAATTATGGTCCCCTAACTGCGGAGTTGAGGAAAGTGGTGAATCAGATGTCTTGGGGTTTATCTTTTGAAGAGGCATTTCAAGAGTTTGGTAAGCGTGTTGACACTGCTCTAGTGCAGAGGACTGTACCTTTGATTATTGAGGCTGGCCGATCTGGAGGGCGTGTGGAGAAGGTCTTTGCTCCGATGGAAGGCTTTATTCAATCCACTCTTAACATGGAGAAGGAGCGAAAGGCTCAAACAAGACCTTACATCGCAATAATTTATGTTGCATTTTTTGTCTTCATTTTCACTATAGTTTTGCTTTTCAAAACGTTCTTCGTAGAAATGGACGGTTCACCAATCATCGGTTTTTCCGCATTAACTTCTGAAGAAGCGTGGCGCATTTTCTTCCACATGAGCCTTGTGCAAGCGTTTTTCGGCGGATTAGTTGCTGGAAAAATGGGTGAAGGAACCTTAAGCGCCGGGTTGAAACACAGTGTAATTCTCATGGTAACTGGATACGCTGCTTTGAAACTATTTACTTGGTGATTATGATGAGGCGATTTTTAAGGAATAAGTGTGGAGTTACGCCGGTTCTAAGTAATGTTCTACTTACTGTTGTGGCGGTGGCAGTCATGTCTTTGGCGGCTTCAGCTACCTATGTGATAACCGACAACATGCATCAAATTATGGGAGAACGCGTTGTCGCAGAGGATGTATGGTTTACACCTGATGGAATTTCGATTTATCTCCGTAATATAGGAAAAGTGGCGATTGAAGTGTCATCAGTGTATGTGGACTTCACAAGCCAATCCTTTACACCGCTCACGCTGGAAATTGGTGATCATGGATGGCTAAATGTTACTTTCAGTTGGGATGCTGGTACCGTGCATCATATAAACGTAGTGACTAGTAGAGGAACGAAAATTGTCGACTATTATAAGGCACCTTCATAAGTTTAGACGCAATAAGCGTGGCATTAGCAACGTCATAGTTATAGTGCTAAGCCTTGTCATTCTAGTGATAGTGGCCTCTAATGTTATCTTGTGGAGTTATCAGATGAACCAGCTTGACTGGGAAAAAATGCAAGAGAAGCTCAAAATCACAGATGTTGCGAAAATAAACAGCTCAGTATGGTTCACAACGCAAAGCGAATATACAGTAAGCATTGGCAACCACATCAATGGCACTTACCAAGATACAACTGCTGTTGACAATTCATACGAAACTTTTCAAGAAGAAAACCAGACAACAATCCACCTAAATGCTGCTGGACAATATGCAGAATTGGGCATAGAAGTTCCTACAGAAACGGCACATTGGAACTGCTGCAACGAAGACCCTCCTGACGACGACAATTCCTATGTCCAAACAACGACTCAAAGTTGGCGAAGAGAAGTGTACAGCTTGGAGGACATCGCAGGCTCTGGAAACATCAATTGGGTCAGAGTGTACATAAGAGCAAAACACAACAATGTCCTAGGACCTGCATCTTACATCAGAACACTAGTCAGAACGCATGACACAGATTATACGTCTGAAACCATAGCTCTGACGACATCTTACCAGAATTTGAACACACAGTACGATACAAACCCTCTTTCGGGGGTACCATGGACTTGGGATGAAGTTAATTCTTTGCAAGCAGGAGCCTTTGCCAGAAGTTTCGAAGACAGATTCATCAGGCTAACAAACGTTTGGATAGTTGTCAACCATGGTGCAATTGCTGACATAAATGGAATTTTCACGATGGATATCTATACGTACTCCTTAACAGAGGTGAAAGGTGTAGAAGTTCAGTTAAAGTATAGAGCAAGTGATGCTGGCGAAAGGTGGTATCTAAAGGCATATAACTGGACCTCTGGAAAATACAGCGACAATGGATTCAACTCTACTGCAGGACATCTACCTACGACAGCATGGGACAATTACACCGTAAATCTTACTGACGAATGGCTTAGTTATGTACGAGCAGATGGAGCAATAAACATTAGATTCCACGACGTAGGCGCTGACATTAATCAAACTGCTGTCGATATAGACTTTCTAGCTGTTAGAGTGCTTATTGAAGGAACGTGTTTTTCCTTCAAGAGCGAAGGAGCTTTGACCTGTCACATAATCTCAATATGGATTGTTAACTCCACAATTCACACAAGATATGTGACAGAAGTTTATATCAATGCAGGAGAATCAATAAATTACATCCGCACAGACATTTCATTGCCAGATGATTCCTATTTCGTAAAAGTCACGACTGAACGGGGAAATATCGCTGTTTACTCACCAAGCTAAGAATTATTTTTTAGTTTATTGCATTTGCTTTCTAAAGCTTTTATTGCTTCTTTTGGGCCTTTCGCTTCAATTAGAGTAATATTGTAGAGCTTTGCCATTTTCTTCCCATTCTCAGTGGCTTTGGGAATTGCAATTAGGTATGCATTGTCAGGGGTAACGTCATAGATTTTGGCAAACATGGCGATTACTGGTTGCTCAGAGATAACATCCTCAGTAGAGGTAGCAAGGTCTATGACTGTCATGTTTTTCGCAACATCTGGCTTGAAGGCTGTAATGTCGAACATGTGACTTGCACCGGACTTTCCTCTCAAAAATCCAGGCGTTTCCACCTTGAAACCATGACTTTCCAAGAATTCTCTTATAGGTGCGACTAGAATCCATCCAAGTGAAGCCTCTTTTTTTGATTCGTCGCTTAATTTGTATGAGTAAACGTTTTCGTAGACAGCGTCTTCAAAAGTGAAATTTTTGTGGCAGTCTCGGCAGAAATGAGATGGAACGGCAATGTCAAAGCTCTTTTTGCAGTCATTGCATGTGCACCACATTCCAGCTTTTCTGTAATCAACATCTGGCTTAACCAGTTCTTTGCTGCATCTTGGGCAAACAAGCTTGTCTCCCCTTTTGAAGGGCTCTTCTGTGTCAATATATCCACATTGCAGATGTTCTATCAAGGCGCTCTTTCTAATGTTGAACGATTTGCAATGGGGACAATTATAATGTATTGAGATTTTTGGCGAGCTGCAATAGGGGCAAAACAGGATTTTATCATACAGTTCTCTCTTTAGAATTCCAAATTTGCTTAATTTGGCCAAAAAGTCTTCAACTTTCGCAGAGTCTCCTAAAATTGCTTCAATAAGAGGATACTTGTAACCGCGATTTGGATCAAAAACAGGGCCTAATTTTGCGATTTCTCCGCTTAGAAACTTGCTTAGAAACACTTGAACCAAATGATCTTTATAGAGATTCATCCTCTCTACTTTGGAAGCTTTTGACATTGTCCCTTACCTGACTTTTCCTGTCATCACGCCATTTGCTGATAGTTTAGGATTGCTTAACTTCGCTCTTAAATATTTCCAGCATTCGGTTTTGTTTTTCTGGAGAATAGATGTGTCAACGCGAAAACTTTTAAAACAGCATAAAGCTTTTTCATGTGCGCTTCGTAAAGGAGAAAAAACGGTTGTCCAAAGGCAAACAGTTAGTTCGTTGTCCAAAATGCGGTTTCACCTTTGACATTAGTTATGGAAGAGCTTTTGCATGTTCAGGATGCCCGTCTGTTGTTCAATGTAGCAGTGCAAAGTGTCCAAAGTGCAAGCACGAATTTCCATTACCCAAAAGCGTCTAACTTGAAAGCTCGTTCTCGGCAAAGTGGGCACCGGAATAGTTGATTTATGCCGTATGAAAACTTGTCGATTTAGGATTTCAGAATTCGCAATTCATCTTTCTCTTCTTCCTGCCAATATGTTCAAATCAATTAGTCAGAAAACTATTGTGAGAAGGATTACTCTTTTAAAGAATTAAATAATTAGAGTATGATTCTTTTAAAAGTGAAGGGATCTGCATGAGAAAAATCTATGGGCTTTTACTAATTATGGCGTTATGCTTTATTCTAATTCCAGTAATCGCCTATTTCTTAGGTGGTTGGTACGCTTTTTGGGGGCATGCTTTGCTTGCAATAGTCTTTGCCGTTCTAGCAGTTTTCATAAAAACCCGCTACTACTGGGAGGAAGATTGAATGGCGCCACCAATACCTGAAACGGGGTCAGAAATGGCCATTGGCGTAATAACTGCTATAGCAGCATTCCTAACTATAAGTATTCTCTTAGGCTTTTTCATGAGGAAAAAAACTAAAAATTTCGAGGAATGGTTGGTGGGTCGCGGAGACATCGGTCCTCTCGTAACTGGTTTCGCGTTGGTTGCAAGCTATTTGAGCGGTTGGGCGATTTTTGGGAATGCTGGTTTGGGTTATGCTTATGGCTGGTCAGGTAGCTGGCTTATCGGCACAATGTGTGTGATGGGAACAGCGCTATGCTTGGTAATTGGCTACAGAATGCGCAGGTATGTGGCGCTTGGAGCCCGAACGGTGCCAGAAATGCTGAGGGTAAGATTTGAAAGCAAAATGGTGCAAGGGTTGGCTGGGTTGGCTATGGTTATTCTTCTCATAGTTTACTCTGTTGGGCAGTACAAAGCCATGGCAACCGTGTGGACGATAACCACCAACACAGATTTCCGTTGGAGCCTACTAGCAACGGCAATCTTAGTGCTTGTATACGTAATTATCGGTGGATACACAGGTACCCAATGGGTTTCAGGCTTTCAAGGCGTTCTATTAACAGTTATTGGTTGGACATTAGGCATAACAGCCCTTATCTGGGCAGGCGGCCCGGTGCAGATAGCAGAATCAATTGGAAATCAAACATTCACTTATCCTGGAGGCAATCAAACACAAATTCCCTTAGGAAATTACACTCTGCCCTTGCCACCCCCTAAGGGCTTAGCTTTTCCAGGCGTAGATTACGTTGGCGTTGTGGCTGCAATGTTCATGTTTCTCTTTATGGCAACAGGTTTTCCCCACAACATAGCCCGTTTCTTAGGCACTCGAAAAATCACTAGACGGGAGTATTGGATGATGCTGCTGATAATCATTGTAGGCGGCTCAACTCCCCTATGGATTGGCGCTGTAGGACTTGCCGCCAGAAGCGTCTGGGGCGACTCCTTGATGGCTGCTAATCCACCCATATATGGTGACTCAGCAGCAGTCTACGCAAGCATAAGCGCCGGCGGCATCCCACTTGCTTCATTGTTTGCTGCAAGTGTTTTTGCAGCGTCGGTTGCAACTCTAGCGGGTATGGTTATGATTATGGCAACCAACATTACACGGGACCTCATCCATAATGCGTATCCTGAGGCTTCTCCCAAGAAGCTTTTGTGGCTTACAAAGCTGATGCTTATACCGTTCATCGCCATACCGTTGTGGTGGACTTTTACTTCGCCACCTCCAATTCTTTCGGAGTTCATGTCTGGCTCTGCGGTGGCTCAGGCTGGAATCTTCTTTTTCGTTGTCGGAGTTTCGATGTACTGGAAGAGAGCAACAAAGTGGGGCGCCATCGCCACCATCATTTATGGCCTAGTCCTCACGGTTCTCCATCCTAAAGCGTATGGACAGTTAGTTGGCTTGTACCATT
Source organism: Candidatus Bathyarchaeota archaeon (assembly GCA_023131225.1). Taxonomy (NCBI): domain Archaea; kingdom Thermoproteati; phylum Candidatus Bathyarchaeota; species Candidatus Bathyarchaeota archaeon. The sequence goes on from JAGLZW010000033.1 coordinate 80,577, forward strand.
GGGGATATTGGGCGTTGCTTCTGATGTTCGGCGCAGCCCTAGTCTACACTCTCGTAAGCTTAGCCACGAAATCCGTTCCCGAGGAAACACTTGAAAAGTTATTTCCTCCAAAAGCAAAGGAAAATCAAGTAACCAAATGAGGAAAGACGAAATTATTTTTATGTGTCAAGCTCTTATGCTAATGAATTCGTGGTGATAACATTGAAGAGTTCAGTTGAAAGTTGGATCTTCCAGCCTGAATACGAAAAAATGCCCCGAGAAAAACTTGTAGAACTGCAAGAGGAACGTCTAAAAAAAATTGTGCAATATTGCTACAAGAAAGTTCCAACCTATAGAATGAAGTTCAGAGACGCTGGAATAACCCCAGACGACATAAAAAACTTGGACGACCTTAAAAAAATCCCCTTCACAACTAAAGAAGACCTTCGTAAGGCGTATCCTTATGGAATGTTAGCGGTGGACAGCAGCAGAGTTCTAGAATTACATGCAAGCTCTGGAACAACGGGACACCCAACAACATGTGCTTATACCAAAAATGATTTGGAACTTTGGTCAAAGACAATGGCGAGAATATACGCTTCTGCTGGGACAAAGAAAGGTGATGTTGTGCAGAATGCTTACGGGTATGGCTTATTTACAGGTGGCTTAGGCTTCCATTATGGAGCGCTGGAAGTTGGTGCTACCGTTTTACCTATTGCTTCTGGTAATACCGAACGTCAGATCAGACTTGCAAAAGAATATGGGACAACCGTACTTGCGTGTACGCCGAGTTACGCAGCCTACTTAGGCGAGTATGCAAACGAAAAGCTTGGGATAGACCCCGTAAGCGAGCTTAAGTGGAAGAGCGGGTTGTTCGGAGCTGAAGCGTGGTCTGAAGAGCTTAGACATAGAATTCAAGAGCTTTTGGGACTTGAAGCCTTTGACGTTTACGGGCTTTCAGAAGTGATTGGTCCGGGAGTGTCAGTAGAATGCCCAGAACACAACGGTCTCCACGTTTTTGAAGATTACTTCATACCAGAGATAATTGACCCAGTGACTGGGGAAAAAGTTGAGGAAGGCAATACTGGAGAACTCGTGTTAACAACGTTGACTAGAGAGGCAACACCCGTGCTCAGGTTCAAAACAGGAGACATAACATCCTTTACAACTGAAGAATGCTCATGCGGAAGGACTGTAGGAAAGATGCAAAGGATTTTGGGTAGAGCAGATGCTATGTTCAAAGTCAGAGGCGTGAAGATGTGGCCAACAACCGTAGAGCACGCGTTACTTCTCGTAGAAGAAGCCTCTCAAAATTATCAGATAGTCCTTGAGCGTCCAGAACGATTGGATATCATGACAGTACATGTTGAACCTGAAAAAGAAATCTTCGAAAGCGTAGACGGAAACCTCTCAAAACTTCAAAATCTTAATCACAAGATTGTGGAATCCATAAAAACGGTAACTGGAGTTAAGGCAAATGTAGTCTTGGTTCCCTACAACAGTCTGCCGAGATTCGAAGGAAAAGCAAAAAGAGTGAAAGATCTAAGAGGAGAAGGAATCTTCTAATTTGCCATAAGATAATCATCGTACGACGAAAATTTACATGCGATAGTTATCCAAAAGCTAATAACTCAGATGTTATATGCAACTATTCCATGTTTAGTTGGAGGAAAATGTAATGGAAGTTAAGAAAATTGCAGTGCTAGGTGCTGGACTGATGGGTCACGGAATTTGCCAAGTTGCCGCGCAAAGCGGGTTCGATGTGTGGCTCAGAGATATTGAACAACGTTTCGTTGATCATGGAATGGAGATGATACGTATGAGCCTAGCTAGATTTGAGAGTAAAGGCAAGATTACACACGACCAAGTGGACGAAATTCTACGCCGAATCCATCCAACACTTAGCTTGGAAGAAGCCGTGAAAGACGCCGACTTGATTGTTGAAGCAGTTCCCGAAAAGCCAGAAATAAAAATACCTGTCTTAAAAGAAGCCGACACATACGCGTCACCACACGCGATTATTGCTTCAAACACCAGCTCAATAAGCATTACACAACTCGGCTCTACCACTAAAAGGCCCGAAAAAATCTGTGGTATGCACTTCTTCAACCCCCCACAACTGATGCGACTGGTAGAAGTGATAAGAGGCATCAAAACATCAGACGATACAATCCAGACAGTGTTAGATACAGCCCATAAAATGGGGAAAGAAACGGTGCTGGTTAAAAAGGACAGCCCAGGATTTATTGTAAACCGCATCCTAATCCCAGCCCTGAACGAAGCAGTGGCCCTTTACTGGGAAGGTGTAGCAGATAGAGATGACATTGACAAAGCAATCAAACTTGGGTTAAACTGGCCTATGGGACCTTTAATGTTGCTGGACTACATAGGAGCGGACACAACACTGTCTATCGCTGAAGTGCTAACCCAAGGAATCGACCCCAGATTCCATCCAACTACGGGCCTAAAGCAAATGGTGCGTGCAAACTTGTTGGGGCGCAAAACTGGAAAGGGTTTTTACGACTGGACAGAGAAAAAGTAGCGAGGGAACGACTATGGATTTCAAATATATAATATACGAGAAGAGTGAGGGAATAGCCACAATAACACTGAACCGTCCAGAAGCTCTGAACGCTTGGAGCAAAGAACTTACAGAAGAATTCTTAGGCGCCATGGATGATGTGCAAAAAGACGAAAATGTAAAAGTGGTTGTTATCACCGGGGCTGGGGAAAAAGCGTTTTCGGCAGGAGCAGATATCAAAGCGATGAAAGGCATGACTGCCCTAGAAGCTAGAGAGTTGTCTAAGATGGGATATGAAATTTGCGATGCAATAGAGAACGTCGGAAAACCTGTAATCGCTGCAATTAATGGTTATGCTTTAGGCGGAGGTATGGAGGTCTCTATGGCTTGCGATTTCCGTATCGCCAGCGAAAAAGCACGAATGGGACAAACGGAAATTAATATTGGTCTTATTCCAGGTTGGGGTGGAACGCAACGTCTCACCAGACTTGTCGGCAAAGCCAAAGCCAAAGAACTTGTCTTTACTGGAAAGATAATCGATGCCAATACTGCTTTTCAATGGGGTATAGTTAACAAGGTTGTAGCTGCGGAAGGATTTATGATGGCTGTCAGGCAGTTTGCTAAGGAATTAGCTGGCAAGGCTCCCGTGGCGCTGAAGGTGGCAAAATCTCTTATAGACATGGGGTCGGACATAGATTTGAAGGCGGCGCTGGCTCTAGAACGTGAAGGCTTTGGAGTGGTGGCGTCCAGCGAAGACTTGCAAGAAGGCGTCTCAGCTTTCATGGAAAAACGAAAGCCTGCATGGAAAGGCAAATAGTCAACAATTAAGTTGTGGAGTCCACTAAAAAAACGTTAGGTAACTTCGTTCCCCCTCTTCTATTATTTAAGCGCACAAAAAATATATTCTGAGCTAGTTACTATTGCCGTTAGAAAGTTCGAACTGGTGAAAAACTTTGGATTTTAAGTTAAGCGTTGAACAAGAAATGATAGTTCAAGCAGCCTCCGAAATAGCCCAAGATTTTGGTCCAGACTATTGGAGGGAAAAAGACAAGAACCACATGTTTCCTGAAAATTTCTGGAAGACTTTAGTTGACGCTGGCTTTGTGGGCATTGTCATTCCTGAAAAGTATGGTGGAGGCGGGATGGGGATGTTTGACATGATTCTGGCCATGGAAACTTTAACCTCTGAAAGTTGTGGATTGGGTGGAATTTGGTTTCTATGTTTAACTACTCTTTTCGGGGGCTTGTCGATAGTGAAACATGGAAACGAAGATCAGAAAAAGAAGTACTTGCCAAAAATCGCTAAGGGCATGGAATTCTGTATGGCTCTGACCGAACCTGATGCGGGAACAAATACTTTGAACACGCAGACGATGGCTGTGCAAGAGGGAGACGAATACGTCATTAACGGACGTAAAACTTTCATCTCCGGCGCAGACAGAGCAAAAGGTATGCTGCTTATAACAAGGACAACTCCTAAAGAAGAAGCTCCAAAAAGAACCTTAGGTCTAAGCCTTTTCCTCGTGGACCTCCCCAACCCAGCAATTGAAGTTTTCCCCATAGAAAAACACGGAATCCATTATTCACAAACCTGTGACGTTTACATCAGTGACCTTAGAATTCCTAAGGAAAGCCTGTTGGGGGAGAAGGATAAAGGTTGGTACCTTATACTAGATACCCTAAACCCTGAAAGAATGTCCTTCTCGGCAGCAGCAGGAGGAATAGGACTTTTGGCCATCAAGCATGCTGTTGATTATGCCCAGCAAAGGAATGTTTTTGATGTTCCCATTGGTTCTCATCAAGCTATCCAGTTTCCACTAGCAGAGACAAAGGCAAAGATAGAAGCTGCGAGGCTGCTTAATTACAAGGCTGCTTGGCTCTATGACAAGGGACAACCCTGCGGCGCCGAAGCTAACATGGCCAAGGTTGCGGCAGTTGACGCAGGTATCCAGGCTGTCTACCACGCCATGCAAACCCTTGGTGGTTATGGGTATGCGGTGGAATATGATATAGAGCGTTGGTGGAGAGAAGTAAACATGATTAGGCTAGCCCCGGTAACCCATCAGATGGCTTTAGCATATATCGGCGAGCATGTGTTAGGGTTGCCGAAATCCTACTAGATTGTCGCACGTAAAGTATATGAACTAAAAGACCAAAAAAGGTAAGTCTAATACAAAAACGGAGGATCATATAGATGCAATTCGAATTAAACGATGAACAGAAGGAAATTAAAAGAGCTGCAAAGGAATTCTGCGAAAAAGAGTTTACTCCTGAACTGGCATTAGAATCTGACAAAAAAGAAGAATTTCCCTTAGAACTCTACAAAAAAGCAGCCAAACTCGGATTCACAAGCATGAGAATTCCAGAGGAATACGGCGGACAGGGCTATGGTCTAATTGAAGATAGCCTAGTTGTAGAAGAAATGTGTCGAGTAGATCCAGGACTAGGCGCCGCAGTCTCCCTTGGAAACCTTATGATTCCAGACATTCTGTTAAAACATGGAACAGAAGAACAAAAGAAAAAATGTATCCCACCTCTAGCTAGGGGCAACGCCATATCTGCTGCAGCGTTTACGGAACCCGAGCATGGAAGCGACATAACTCGCATGGACACGACAGCGGTTAAAAGCGAAAATGAATGGATTATCAATGGGGGGAAGGAGTTTATAACCAACGCCCCTATCGCAGATTTCTTTGTCATATTATGCCAAACAGACCCCAACGCTTCGCCACCGCACAGAGGACAAAGCCTCTTTTTAGCAGAAAAGGGCATGCCAGGGCTGGAAACAACAAAACTGCACGGTAAAATGGGGATCAAACCGTGCGTTACAGGGTCCCTTGCCTTATGTAACCTCAAAGTACCCGAAAGCAGTCTCGTAGGTGAACTAAACAAAGGCTTCTATTATGCGCTAGAGCTTTTCAACAGCACCAGAATCACTGTGGCTGCTCAAGCGGTAGGCATGGCGTATGGTGCCTTCGAAAAAGCCTTCCAGTATGCCAAGAACCGGAAACAGTTCGGTGCTCCAATAATTAAGTTTCAAGCAATATCCTTTAAACTAACGGATATGGCGACGAAGATCGAAGCAGCAAGACTGCTGACTTACAAGGCTGCTTGGCTTTATGACCAAGGAAAGGTTAGTCCTATGGCTACGTCTATGGCTAAGGCTTATGCCAGCAGAGTTGCAATGGAAGTTACAGACGAGGCTATGCAAGTCTATGGTGGGTACGGTTATCTCGCAGACTATCACTTAGAACGTTTCCATCGCTGCGCGAAAATAATGGAGATTTACGAAGGAACCACGGAAATGCAGAAGCTAACTATACTGAACTACCTAATGAAATCAATGTAGTTCACTTTTTTCTCTTCGTTAGCTGCACGCTTGATGAAATGCAACATTTTTTCGAAGATGGGGAGCAATTCCGCGTTTTTTCTCTTCTACAGGAAATGTTTCCATTGCTATCAGATCATCAACTTTCTTCAAGTATTTTTCTTGCTCGTGTTGCCAAGACTTATTTTTGAAAAATTTGTGAGGTATCGAGTACCGTTGGGTCATTTTCATGTCTTGAAGTACATATTCATATCTACGCAAGAAACCCATCCTAACTAATTCCCCTAAGCTATCTAAAAACCTTCTGAGTTCTGCTAAAGGCAGATAAATATAAGCGAATAGTGACGGTTCTCCGAAAACCTTGCCCATAGAAAGAGCAAAAGGCTTGTCTAACAATGAACGCGCGAATTTTGACATTTTTTCCAAGTTGTCAAACCTGAACATGAAGAAGAAACCGTTGGATATCGATTTGTCAAAGGGGTAATAGATGACTTGGAAATCTTCAAGTAAACATCGTCCAATGATATGCTTGTCGAAGTGGTATTTGATTAAAGGTACACTGGTCTTTAATTTGGTAGCCATCTCTTTGAGAGATATTGTGGCGTCTGCTTCAAGTTCTTTTAAAATGAAAATGTCGGTTTTATCAGCCTTCATTGGGTACTCTGGGGGATCCTTTAATGTGAAGGGCAATTCAGTTCCTTCGGTTAGGACTTCTTTAATCCATCCTTTCCAGTAAAACTTCCAACTTTTTGAATCGTTGTCGTACCAATCACATTTTAGATTAACGGTTTGAAAGCAGGTTGACCAGTGATATCGGATATTTGTAGCAACTCGTTTGTCTTCTAATTTTCCTAGAAACTGCTCAAAATCAGCGCAATGCGCTGTTGGAACGGCAAAAATCGCAACACATCCTTCATATGCACCAAAGCATCGAGAGATATAGATCAGATAATCATGAGCATCCAAGCAGTGATAAAGAAGATTTTCATAGCCTTGAAAGGCTTCTGCAAAGACAATTACCTTTTTGAGGCCAATATTTGTGTGGTAAACGTTGGCTCGTAAAAAAATTTGGGGAAGCATCTGTTTTAGTCTTCTACGCAGAGTTGCTTCAGGTAAGCCGAGTTGTTTCGCGACTGCTGTTATATTTCGTGGTCCGTAGGTGCCTAAGCCTTCCAATATCTTCAAATCGAAGAGGTCCAAGTTTTTTCGCATTCTCGCCGCACCAGTTTGTATTATTTAGCAACAGATGCTTTTTTAAGTTATGTTGGAATTCCACCGCCAGGAAGTGGGTCTCCGCCACCTGTCGGCGTAAAACCTCCGTCTAACAATAGATTGCTGAGGTCGAAGGAGTTCATGCTGTTTGAAGGGACGGTTCTGAGGGATGTTGCTGCTATGCTTACGGCGGCTGCGACGAGTAAGCAGACAAAAAGCAAAATTTTCCATTTCATAAATAGTCACCTCCTCCATTTTTTAATTTTCGTATGAAGATATTGTAAAAGCAGACGAAAAGTTAAATATTGCCTATGACGTGTAATTACATTTTAAGTTGCGTGTCTTATTAGAGTGTGAAAGTTTGGCAGCTAGAAGAGACAGATTTTACAGAACATTGCTATCCGCTTTGGACGAAAGCATGAAAAATATTTTTGGAGAAAATACAGCCAAGGCGGTTTACTACCATCTAAGGGAAGGGTATCTGCTGAAACTTGAAGATATTCCCACAAAGCCGCAAACTTTCGCTAAGGCTATTAAAGAAATATTTGGAGAGACCGGTGCCAAAGTAATTGAAACTCTGCTTGTGAAAGATCTGTGCACGAAATTCAGAATTAAAGGACAGAGAAAGGACATAGACAGGTTAGTCGACTGCATGCATGAATTGAAAATTACATGTATCGAAAAATGATAGAAAACCGTGCCCTAACGCAATTTTGACAAATTGTCGAGAATTGTTACATAAGACTTCTCAAGAGTGCATAATCCACCTGTAGGGCCTCCTTCTTGGACAACGATGTATTCATTTGGTGCATGTGCCCTTCCGCCGTGACCCAGCCCGCCCATAATAAACGGTAAGTTCAAAGGTTCCCGATTAAACATGCAAAACGGAGCACTACCAGCCATGTGAGGCCATATCTCTGGTTCGTAGCCGAATTCTCGGTAGGCTTTGATAACTGCTTGTGCAGCAGGTTCTTTCACGCTTGTTTTAGCCCATCCATAGCCTTCTTCAAGCTCTACAATTCTGATTTTCCTAAAGCCATGTTTATCAAGGTGCTCTCTTATCCTTGGTATTACTTCTTCTACTGACATATTGGGAACCAGTCTCACATCAATTTTAGTTGTGATCTTGTATGGCAGTACAGTTTTTGTTCCTGGTCCTATGTATCCTCCCCATATGCCATCTATATTCAGAGTTGGAGAGTACAAGTATTTGAGCAAAGCCTTCTTTCCGTGCACATCTCCGATGAATTTCTCGACTTTCATCGAATCCTTCACGGAGTCTTCATCAAAAGTCTTTTCCAGTGTCTCCAGCAGTCCAAGATCTTCTCGGTTTGGCGGCAATGCGTTCTCGTAGAAGCCATCTATCAAAACATTGTTACCGTCTTTCGTGGTCATAGTACTTAGAGCTTGTATCATGCGATATGCAGGGCTGTCCACCCAAGCTTTGTTGCTTCCATGAATGTCAAACTCGGTTGGTCCATATCCCCAACTCTTCCCATCAAGTTCTAACTCAAAATAGACGATGCCTTTCACGCCAAGATACATCACTACTTTGCCCCTCATATCTTGATCAGCAAATGGGAAGAACACGGCGTCAGCCTTCATCAACTCGCCTTCGTATTTCTCGATAAATTCTGGCAAGTGCCGACTACCTAATTCCTCTTCGCCTTCGGCAACAAACACTAGGTTAACTGGAATCTCCTCGCCCACAGCTTTAATCGACTCACAAGCGTTTAAGAAGGCACATAGTTCTCCTTTAGTATTAATTGCCCCTCTTGCCACAAGACAATCACCGAAAGGAGGCATACTGACAATTTTGCCTTCCAGTGGAGGGATAGCCCATCCAGGGTCGTCAACTGGTTGAGTGTCATACATGAAATAGACGATTATAGTTCTGTCAGCACCAGCGTCATAGTATCCATATACAACTGGGAACCCTGAGGTTTCTACAAGTCGAGAGTTTTCGCAGCCGAGATTTTTGAAGTAGTTTTTGACGAGTTCTGCACACTCTCGAACTCCCCTGTTTTCTGCTGAGATGGAAGGTTGTCGAACGAGTTCTTGAAGTTTGCCAAGATGTTCAGTGTAGTGCCGGTCTATATGTTCAAAAATTTTTTTCCTCTGCAACAGTTTTTCACCGAAATAAGATTTTCATAATGTAAGTTACTAATAGTTACTTTTGCTCAGGTAAAATAAGTTTATAACGAAACGTATATGAGAAGCTTTCTTTATGAACTGTTTTCTCAAAGTGGAGGATTACGTTTTTGCCTGATATTCGTGTGTTGTTAGAAGATGCGGAAGGTAAGTGTGTTCTTCTTTTAGGCAACGAGGCAATCGCTCGCGGCGCCTTAGAGGCGGGAATCGGAGTGGTGACCACTTATCCCGGCACGCCAGCGTCTGAAATCGGTGATTCTATCTCTGCAATCGCAAAAAACGCAGGTATGTATATGGAATATTCAACTAACGAGATTGTGGCTTTGGAAACTGCGGCAGGTGCTGCCATTTGCGGCGTGCGAGCGCTTTCCGTCATGAAACATGTTGGCTTGAACGTGGCTGCGGATGCTTTGATGACACTTGCCTATGTGGGTGTTCGAGGAGGCATGGTGATTGTCACGGCTGACGATCCTGAATGCTACAGCTCCCAAAATGAACAAGACAACCGCTACTATGCCCTGCTTTCCAAGTTGCCTTTTCTTGAACCATCCAACGCTCAAGAAGCAAAAGACATGGTGCCCTACGCCGTGAAGATGTCAGAACAACAACAGCTGCCAGTCTTGCTGCGTACAACAACCCGAATAAGCCACACACGAGGACCAGTAACCTTTGGAGCGCTAGAAAAAGCGAACTTGAAAGGAGAATTTGTCAAAGATGTTAAGCGTTTCGTCATGGTTCCAGCCCACGCGCGGACACAACACAAAGTCTTGCTCGAAAAAGTTGAACGTGCCAAAAAAATCTCTGAGACGTCACCCTTCAACAGAATAGTGCGACAAGGCAAAACAATCGGAATAATCTCTTCCGGCGCAGCCTACAACTACGTAGCCGAGGCAGTGGAATTTCTAGACTTAGACGCTGGAATCCTAAAACTCGGCATGACCCACCCACTCCCAGAACAAAAAATCATTAAATTCCTAAAAAGTCACGACAAGATCGTCGTTGTCGAAGAGCTGGCACCCTATTTAGAACTACACATCAAAGCAATGGCCAAAGACCAATCGCCAAATGTGGCAATCTATGGCAAAATGAAAACGTCTTTCTTCCCTTACTTTGGCGAACTATCAACTCGTATCGTAGTTGAAGCCCTTGCTAAAATAACTGGCAAAGAACCGCTCATAAATTTTAAGGCAATTGATGAAAAATACAGTCAAGCGCGCGAAATTCTGCTGCCCAGACCGCCAATTCTCTGCCCAGGTTGTCCCCACAGAGCCTCGTTTCATATAATAAAAACTGTAACTGCTGGGAAAGCGGTGGTATCGACGGACATTGGTTGTTATGCGTTAGGTATTCAGCCTCCGTTGCAGGTTGGCGACGTGCTCATTTGTATGGGTGCAAGCATAGGAACCGCTGGAGGCATTAGCAAGGTTGCTGGTTTGGATGCGGTAGCTGTTGTTGGTGACTCCACGTTTTTCCACGCAGCAATTCCAGGTCTTGCTAATGCAGTTTACAACAACCACAAGGTCACGCTTGCGGTGCTAGATAACCTTACAACTGCAATGACTGGGCAGCAGCCTCACCCTGGAACTGGAAAGACCGGCATGCAAACAGAGACGAATCGCATTTTGATAGAAGATGTTGCGCGAGGGTTAGGTGTCAAGTACGTCAAGGTAGTTAACCCTTTCAAAGTCAGAGAGGCCACTGAAATTTTTAAGGAAGCTTTGAAGACGTCCGGTCCTTCAGTGGTTGTTTTTCGTGCACCTTGCACGTTATTGGTCTTGCGGGAAAGGCGGAAGAAGGGAATCAAAGTGGCGCCAATGAAAATTACAGACGAGTGCAATAATTGTATGGTGTGTGTCAAATTGACGGGTTGCCCTGCGCTTGTGGTGAAAGAAGATAGGGTTACGGTTGATGGAACGTTGTGTACTGCCTGTACGCTGTGCATGTCAGTTTGTCCTTACAACGCTATTCAAGGAGGCACCGTTTAGTGGATACGTGTAACGTTGTGCTTGCTGGGGTCGGAGGGCAAGGGATACTGTTGGCGGCAGAAATGCTCGGAACGGCTGCAGTCAAAGAAGGCTACAATGTGCGTGTAAGTGAGCTTCATGGCATGGCTCAACGAGGCGGAGCTGTTGTCTCACACGTACGCATCGGCGAAAAAGCACTTGCACCCACAGTTTTGGAAGGCACCGCAGATGTAATCGTCGGCTTCGAACCCATGGAAGCCCTTCGAAACATCAGATTCGCCTCGCGAAATACAATAGTCCTTGCAAACACCAAGGCTTTCAAGATTAGCGGTGCTGAATATCCACCGGTAGAAAAGCTTCTTGAGCAACTCCGAAGCTTCACGAGAAACATTGTCCCAGTTAATGCTGCAACGTTGGCGGAAAAAGCTGGCGCCGTAATAACCCAAAACATAGTGATGATAGGGGCGTTAGCGGCTACTGGAAAGCTTCCGTTGAAAACTGAGACTTTGAAAGAGGCTTTGCGTGAATTAGTGCCAGCCAAATATTTAGACATAAATATGAGAGCTTTTGAGTTGGGCTACAACGCTGTCAAAACATTGCATGCAGCAGTCTAGATAGGTGGCGGTGGCGGCCATTCCATGTAGCTAGCATATGTGAAAGCGATTACGTCTCCTCTGTGAAGTATGTGTTTTGCACATGAGTAGCTTGGAAGGAGCCATTCTGAGCTTCCAGAATCCCAGTGCCAGTAGAACCATCCGTGTGTAGAATTGTTGTCTACTCCATTTATCGAGGTCACCAATATTCCTAATTCTCTTCCATAGTCTGTATAGTTCATGTCGTCAGCTATGGAGTATATGGCTGTGAATGCGGTTGCGCCTAATGGAAGCACAGTGTTGTTGTGCCAGATTTTTGTACCATTGCCATAGCTTAGGAAGATGTTGGCTTCAAGAGACAGGCCTTCCAACATCGCTGAAATGTCTCCAACATTGGTGTTAAGTTGATTCACTAGATCGTCGTATTCGCTTTGATAGATGTTATATTGGGTGAAGTAATAGCCTGCGGCAGCTGTTCCTACAATCGCCCAAGTAAGCAAGCCTAGAGTTATATACGTAAAGAGTTTTTTCTCCAAATGTTTTCACCTCCGAAGAATTCCTGTAAAGCTCTTGTCAACGGAAAGAAAGCTACCAAAAAAACAAAGAAGTTCGACACGACATGGATTAACAGAAAAGGAGCACCAGAGACAATTGCACTGATAAAAGCGGGTAGAATAGGTATTCCAAGTAGCATAAAAGACATAGCAACGCCGAAATTGGTAATTAGGTCATAAATAACTGTAAGAAAAGTACCTAAAATGGCCGCCTCACCACAAGAACTTGGGGTGTATATGCCTTTTTTTGTGCGTCCATACAACCCGCCTACAATACCCATGATAATCATTCCAGCCATTTGAAAAGGCAACATTAACCCGGCAAATCCCCAAGGCGACAAAAACCCGTTGATGAACATTACAGTTGCACCAAGCGCACTGCCTAAAAAAGCGCCGAAAAAGGCACCTGCAAAGAAGACAAGTAAAGAAGTAAATTCAACGTTTGGAGGACGAGGGGTTAATTGTAAACTAATACATAAGGCAGTCAGAAGGGCGAATAGTGCAACGCGGCGAGTCGTTGATGATTCCATAGGAATTGGTTGGATAATCCATCCATATAAAACTTTTCTTTAACTTCAGTACTCAAACTTGCTTTGTTTTAGGGTCAAATGCTTTGAAAAACACCAACAGCAAAAAAACGATACATGACCTATATAAATGAAAAACTGGCAACAACCTACACTCTCTCTGAGACCACATTGGCAGAGCTACTAAAAGCCTATTTAGAGCCTATAATAGACAGTGTAGTCTAAGAGCTACGCGCTAACTTCTAAAAAACGTGCCTAATCCAACTCGTCGCCTTTTCTCACCACTCACCTTTCCCACTACAATTTCATCATTTACCAATAACTCCATCCCATCCCTCGCCGCTACCGTCTCTACGCCTGTTCCTTTCACTACACGTTTTGCCTCTCCAACAGGACCCTGAAAAATCATCTTCATCCCAAAATGCGTCAACACCGCAAACTCTGGTTTAACAGCATTCACAATCTTCATCGCATCATCGGTAGTCATGTGACCCTGCCACGGCTCTCCACTTGGCCGCAAAACACATAAAATCAATATTCGCACACCCTTATAATACCGCTCAATTCCCTCAAAGAACTCAGTGTCACTTGTATACCCAATGCTACCCACATCAGTCTCAAAACGAAACCCAACTGCATCCACATCCGAATGTCTCGCCTCAGCCCCCACAACCCTCACACCTCCAACCTCAAAATCCTCCCCAGCCACAACCTCCACGACTCGCCCGGGCAAACTTTGATGATACTTTGAAATCGCCACTTCAGCCGTTTCGCCGCCTCTAAGCACACTTCTCGCCGCCGCCAAAACACCCCGCCGTCTAACAGTCCCTCTAGTCATCGCCTCAACCAAAACCTCAGCATCATTATAATGATCAGGATGAGCATGCGAAACCAAAATCCCATCGATCTTCTGTGGGTCCAACCCCAATTTCCAAGAATATACAAGCCCCCCAGGCCCAGGATCTAAATGCACATTAAATCCATCACTCAACAATCGGATTCCTGCAGTCCGCCGTTTCTGTGTAATAGTCACAAACCGACCACCACCTGTCCCTAAAAATACAACTCTAAGCTCTTCCAAAGCTCATCACATCAACTGGGTTAACTCCACTGCCTTCTCATTAGCTTTATTACCCCAAATACTCCTTAAATAGCCAACGTAGGAGCATCTACAAAACATGTTTATAGTAATACGCATCGGTGGCTCAGTCATAGCCTCCCCAACAAACCCGAAACTCATAAATCAATACATAAAAATTCTCAAACAACTCAGAAAAAAAGGTCACAAAATCGTAACTGTAGTCGGCGGTGGTGCTCTGGCGCGGGAATTTATAAAGACGGGTAATCGACTGGGACTAAGCGAAGAGGCACAAGACTGGCTTGCCATAAAGGTCTCACGTCTCTACGCCCTACTTGTCACGTTGAAACTAAATAAAAACGGAACAAAGAATATACCTACCTCAATAATCGAAGCTGTCAAAGCCTTGGAGAAAGATAAAATCGTGGTTATGGGTGGATTAAAACCAGGAATGACAACAGACACAGTTGCCGCTCTCATCGCCCAAAAAATAAAAGCACAACTTCTCGTGAAAGCCACGGATCAGGATGGCATCTACAACAAAGACCCGAGAAAATATGAAGACGCAGAAAAACTAGATACAATAACATATCACGACCTAACACAACTCTTCGAACAAAACCGCCACAAAGCAGGAATACACCAAATTCTTGACCCAGTGGCCATCAAAATCCTACAGAAAACCAACATCAAAACCATCATAGTAAATGGCTACACCCCCCAAAATATCCAACAAGCCATAAAAGGCCAAAAAATCGGCACTGTAATCATATAATAAAACATAAATAAACCACCGCATAATGCTATGACGGTACGAAGGGATGCCCTACCAATTTACGTAACCAGCAACAGAATTCTATCCCCAATCAGACTAAAACATCCTAAAAACAACCAAACCACATGGAGACTTTTTATTCGAACGCCACTAAACTACAGTAGAAACTCAAAAGAAACTGGGGGAACCAAAAGTGGTTAGACTTCGCGAAAACGAACAGAAAACACTCCTCGCTCTTGGCAATCTAGGCGGTAAAGCCAACGTAAATCAAATCATAAAAGCCAGCGGTCTCGCTCACGCTGCTGTCATGCGAGCAACATTAAAACTATCAGAAGAAAAGTTTGTCCAACTGCACGAACAAGTACAAACAATTGTGACCTTAAGCGAAGAAGGAAAACTGCACGCAAAGAGAGGATTGCCAGAACGTCAACTGATTAATTCGCTAATTAAGTTAAGCGGCAAAGCAAAGATTGACAAGGTTGTTGAAGACGCAAAACTAGAAGATAATTTTGTATCCATAGCTTTAGGCTGGCTACGTCGAAAAGAATGGGCAACAATAGAACGAAAAGAACGAACCTTGGAGGCTTTGAAAAAGCCAAAAAAAGGAAAGGACGAAGAGATTCTAGCATTTTTAGCAGAAAAGGACACTATTATAACTGAAGAATTAAATAGAGAAAAACAAGAAGCAATAGCAACTTTACGGAAACGCAAGCTTGTACAGACTGAAGAAAAAACTTATCGAATACTGGATCTAACCACAAAAGGTCGAAAGCTCCTTAAAAAAGGAGTCAAGATCATTGAAGAAGTAAGCCAACTTACCACTGAACTTATCGTGACGGGAAAATGGAGAGAGACAAAACTAAGAAAATTCAATGTGACTGCACATGGTCCACCTGTATATCCAGGCAAGGTTCATCCCTTGCAGCAAATCATCGAACGTGCAAGAGGGATTTTTCTGGAAATGGGGTTCACCGAAATCCGTGGGCCACTGGTTGAAACAGCTTTTTGGAACTTCGATGCGTTATTTCAACCTCAAGATCATCCAGCAAGAGAGATGCAAGACACGTTTTACCTTTCCATTCCTAAAGCTGGGAAATTACCTGAGAAAATCGTTGTGGACGCTGTTGCGAAAACGCATGAAGATGGTTGGATAACAGGGTCGAGTGGATGGGGATATAGGTGGAGCCCAGAAGAGGCTAAGAGGTTAGTGTTACGTACTCATACAACATCTGAAACTATCAAATACCTTTCAAAGCATAAGAAGCCGCCTATTAAGGTCTTTTCAGTTGACCGAGTTTATCGAAACGAACAACTTACATACAAGCACACGGCAGAATTTTACCAAATAGAAGGCATTGTGGTAGACAAAGGAGTATCGTTGCGCGACTTGATGGGTACTTTAAAGATTTTCTATAGCAGTTTTGGATTGAAAAAAGTAGAGTTCTGGCCATGCTATTTTCCCTATACAGAGCCTTCAGCGCAAGCAATGGTTTATGTTCCGAAACTTAAGCATTGGATGGAGCTTTGCGGTATGGGCATGTTTAGACCTGAAGTTTTAGCTCCGATGGGTATAAAATACCCTGTTTTAGCCTGGGGAGGAGGGCTGGAACGTATAGCCATGTTGGAACTCGGGCTTGATGACATACGGCTACTGTATGGCAACCACCTAGGATGGATTAGGAGGACACCGTTATGCCGGTAATCACTTTAGACAGGGAAAGGTTCTCCGAGTTTGTAGGGCGAAAACTCACTCTTGCAGAAATGGTCAAATGGCTGCCTTGGCTGGGCTTCGACATAGAAGAAGTCGGAGAGAATAATGTAAAAGTGGAGTTCAACCCCAACCGTATCGACTTTTGCAGCTATCCTGGAATAGCTAGGGCTTTCAACGGGTTGAGAGGCTGGGAAATTGGGTTACCAAAATACAACGTGAAAAGCGGCAGAACAGTGCTCAACATCGACGAAGCAGTCTCTGAGGTTAGACCTTTCATGCTAGCAGCGATTGTGCGTGACGTGAAGCTTGACGAAGAAGACGTTATTGACTTGATGGAAATGCAGGAGGACTTACACTGGGGCGTGGGTAGAGACCGCAAAAAGGCTTCCATAGGTGTGCACAACTTAGACGTAATTAACCCGCCTTTCACCTATACAGCGGTTGAGCCAAACAGCGTGAAATTCGTTCCGTTGGACAAGACTGAAGAGATGAGTCCAAAAGAAATTCTAGAAGACCACGAAAAAGGAGAAGCGTACAGACAGTTGGTTGACTGGGCACCGAAATATCCTTTGTTAATTGATAAGGATAGTAAAGTGCTCTCTATGCCGCCGATAATAAATGGCGAACTAACAAGAATCGACAAACAGACTGAAAACTTGTTCATCGACGTAACAGGAACAGATTATGTTGCAGTTAAAAAGAGCCTAAATGTTCTATCCACAGCTCTCTCAGATATGGGGAGTACCATCGAGAACGTAAAAGTAAAATACACAGACCATACGCTGTTCTCACCTGATTTAAGCCCGCAGAAGATGAAGCTTCGAACAGCATATGCTAACGAGTTGTTGGGTCTTAGGCTCTCAGAATCAAAAATCGTTGATTGTTTAAAGAAGTGTAGGCTAGGAACTAAGAAACTTGGGAAAGGCGTCGTTGAAGTGATGATTCCAGCTTATCGTATCGATGTTCTTCATGAAGTAGACTTGGTGGAAGAGGTGGCGATTGGCTATGGCTACTACAAGCTTAAACCCACTTTTCCATCCTCAGTCACCGTAGGAAAACAGCACCCCGCCTTCAAAACCGCAAATATGGCAAGGCAAATCGTGATAGGCTTGGGCTTCACAGAAGCCATGAATTTTACTATCACAAACGAAAACTTACACTATAAAAAGATGCGTAGAAAAGCCGAGAAATCTGTCAAGCTTGCCAACCCTATCTCAACTGAATACACAATGGTGCGGCAAGATTTGCTGCCTAGCTTGATGAAAAACCTCGCGGACAACAAGCATGAAAGTTTTCCCCAAAAGCTCTTCGAAGTCTCGGATGTAGTGCGACTAAATAGCAAGCAAGAGACACGATGCGAAAGACGACTGCACCTAGCTGCAGTATCATCTCATGCAACCGCGAATTTCACCGAAATAAAATCTGCTTTAGAAGCGTTGATGGCAAATATGGGCTTGAACCGTTGGAAAATAAGAGAAACAAAGCATTCAAGCTTTATCGATGGAAGAGCCGCAACGATCAGTTTCAAGAACAAGCAGATAGGAATGGTTGGCGAAGTGCATCCAGAGGTCCTAAACAATTTCGAGCTAGAGAATCCTACCGCAGCCTTTGAGATAGACTTAGAGATGTTGATAGACTAGAAAACCTTTTTTCCTACGTTTTCTGTTTATTATCCTAGCGATGACATGAGCACAATCCCACTGGAACTCTCCCTTTGAGGGCTCGTGCAGACGGACTTGACAGAAGCTTGCGTAACAGCTGGCTTATGACGAAGAGCTTACCCAAACACGGGACACGGTGGGCGCGGGTAATTAACCTCCCACGCTAGAGAGAGCTTAACATAGAAGAGCGTGAGACTCCATCAATGAAGTTAAGTGTTAGGTGACGTGGGACACATGTCACCCGCGATAAAGAGAACTTTTAAGTCTCTAATCAAAGAATGTAAGAAAGAAATATTCAGGGGGCTACAATGTTGGACATCGAAGAAAAACTCGTTCTTGCTACACGTAACACTGTGGAAATAATAACCTCCGATGAGCTGCGCTCCTTGCTTGAAACAAAAACCAAACCTCGCGCTTACTGGGGTTTCGAATCCAGCGGGCTAATGCACATAGGATTAGGTCTGGTATGCGGCTCAAAAATTAAAGACATGGTTGAAGCAGGCTTCCACTTCGTCATTTTCCTTGCAGATTGGCACTCATGGATTAACAACAAGCTCGGCGGCGAGATGAAAAACATACGCTTGTGCGGCGAATACTTCAAAGAATGCTTCACCGCACTAGGCATAAAAGATGTTGAATACTTGTGGGCGACAGACCTCGCTAAAGACATCGAATACTGGGAAAAAGTTGTAAAAATAGGAAAAAAAGCCTCGGTTCAACGTATATGGAGAGCACTTCCTATCATGGGCAGAGAGATGAACCTTTCCGATGTTGAGACCGCTTGGCTGTTCTACCCATGCATGCAAGCCGCAGACATATTCCACATGCAACTTGATGTAGCGTGTGCAGGCATGGAACAACGCAAAGCCCATATGCTCGCCCGCGACGCAGCAGAAAAACTAGGCTGGCAAAAACCATCGTGTATTCACACTCCTTTACTTATGGGACTCAAAGGACCCGCTGAAAGCGATAGGCAGCTTGACGACGATGTAGCGTTAAACTTGAAGATCGTCTCAAAAATGTCCAAGAGTCTACCGCGCACATGTATCTTCGTACACGACTCGCCAGAAGACATCAAAGCCAAGTTAAAGGATGCGTATTGCCCGCCAAAACAAGTAAGTGGCAATCCAGTGTTAGAAGCGGCGCAACTCGCTGTGTTCAGCAATACTAATAAGTTGACAATAACACGTCCACCTGAATACGGCTGTACCGAAATCTTTACCAACTACATTGAACTCGAAAAAGTATATAGAGAAGGAAAAATTCATCCCTTGGACCTAAAAAACGCAGTCGCAGAAGCCCTAATACAAATATTAGAACCAGTTCGAACTCACTTTAAAAAGTATCCAGAAAAGCTGGAGAAGATGAAGAAAATCGAAGTAACAAGGTAAAACAACATTGTCAACTCGCTTAAAGGAAAAAATAGAGAGAATCGAAGAGCTCTTGGAAAGATTGGCCCTTCAATCAGCCAAGGGCATACCTATAATTGTTGAAGGCCGAAATGACATCGATGTCCTTCGCAAACTTGCGTTTTGTGGCAACATAATTGCAGCAAAAACAAGAAAATCTTTCCTCGCCTTAGTAACAGAAATAGAAAAACTGGACATAGAAGAAGTAGTATTGTTAATGGATTTTGACAGGCGCGGCAAGGAATGGACAAAACGTTTAACACGGTACCTTGAACAAACCAAAATAAAGCCAAACGTGTTCTTCTGGCAAGAACTCCGCAATCTGATAAGTCATGATATCAAAGACATAGAAGGCCTGCTACCGTACCTGCAGACTTTAAGGAAGAAGATTGGAAATTCGCAAACTATAATAGAGAGAAAACTGTAACCGAGTATTCGGTAACAATTCACATTTAGTGATGTTAATCCTTACATTATCACTCGGAGGTGACGTTAATGGGGCCATCACAAACCGTTACAGTAAAATATGTAATCCGTGCAAAATTTGAGATCGAGGGCGTTGTAGAAAAACCAGATGTTATTGGAGCAGTTTTCGGTCAAACAGAAGGCTTGTTTGGGCCCGAATTAGATTTGCGGGAACTGCAAAAATCAGGCAGAATTGGAAGGATCGAAATCAATCTACAATCAAAACAGGATAAAACATCTGGAATAATCACCATACCAACAAGCCTTAACCGCGTTTCCACAGCCATACTAGCTGCAAGTATAGAAAGCATCAACCGTGTAGGACCATGCAACTCCAAAATCACTCTGGAAAAAGTTGAAGACATACGTGATGCAAGACGCAAACTCATCATAGGCCGCGCAAAAGAGATTCTTCACCAATGGAACATCGAATCTATGCCAAGCACAGACCAAATTTTTCGCGAAGTCTCAGAAACGCTACGAACGGCAAAAGTTGAAAAATATGGCAAAGAAAAACTCACAGCCGGACCGGAAATCGAAAGTGCAAAAGAGATAATTGTTGTTGAAGGCAGAGCCGACGTTCTCAATCTCTTGAGATGTGGAATACTGAACGTCGTTGCCCTTGAAGGGGCGAAAATTCCAGAAACGATAATCAAACTATGTAAAGGAAAGGAAGCAACGGCGTTTCTAGACGGCGACCGTGGAGGCGACTTGATACTTAAAGAATTGATACAAGTAACTAACACAAAGTATGTTACAAGGGCTCCGCCAGGAATGGAAGTTGAAGAACTAAACTGCAAAGAAATCATGACAGCACTTGACAAAAAGGCTCCTATGGAGCGACTGAAAAGGAGGAAAGAAAGACGCAGGGTGCTTGTTCCAAAGCAAATTGTTAAGGTTGCAAAGGAGTTAGAGGGCAGCTTGGAGGCGGTATTGCTTAATGAAAAGATGGAAAAAATGGAGCGCTTGCCAGTGAGTGAACTTGCAGAAAAGCTTCGACAAATAGAAGATATAGATACTGTGGTTTTCGACGGCGTTATAACACAACGTTTAGTGGACGTCGCCAGTAAGAAGAAAGTCAAATACTTGGTGGCTGCACGTGTTTCAGATGTTGTTAAGCACCCCTTAAATGTGCATCTTATCACTTTCGCTGATATTCAAGGTTAGCTGCCCAAAAACTCAGTTAATGCTTCTTGCTTCTCCTCAACTTTCTCCGGGGTTGTATTTTCTTTCAATGAAGTAGATTTTGAAGTTCTGTCAATTATCAAGACGCGGTTTCCAACAGTGTCTGTACTCCACATCCAAAACTCCGATATGTTACCTTCAATCTCGTAGTTGCTGTCTAAAAGCTAGAAGGTAACCTTCAAATAGTGATCGCCCCAAGAAATAGGATTGCTGCTGTGGATTTTAACTTTTTAATAGCTCGATGTTTCTATTAGGTGACGCAGGCGGTGTGCGATTTTGAAGATTTTAGGGAAGAACTTCAAGAAAGGTATCGTAAAGGTAGTGCCTAAAACGTTGGACGACTTGTGGCATTTATACAACATCATTTATAGGGGCGACTTGGTGTATGCCAGAACAACTCGAGGAGTGAAGGTTGACGGAGAGTATGCAAGACCTCAAAAAGGCAAACGTGTTTCGGTTTTCTTTGGCATAAGAGTTGAAGACGTTTTTTGGGACCGTAGTTTAAACAGACTTCGAGTGCACGGCAAAATACACGAAACACCGGAAGATATCGCTGGACGAGGCGCACACCACACATTAAACATAGCGGTGAACAAGCCGATAACGATAGTAAAGGACAAGTGGCTGAAGCATCAAATTGACCGTCTTGAAAGAGCTAGACGTTTCCAAGCACCACCTATCGTTGTTGTTTCGATTGATAGCGAAGAGTACTGTATCGCAATGATCAGGCAATATGGAATAGATGTACGAGTTGAAAGCAAAGCTAGCCTTCCAGGTAAGTTAGAAGCCGAGAAGAGAGCAAACGCCTTACGAAACTATTTTAGAAAAACATTGAACGCCTTGAGAACACTTTGGCAAAGCATTCATTGTTCAATCGCGATAATTGGAGTAGGCTTCGTCAAAAACCAATTCGTTAGATACGTGAAAAACGAGGCGCCAGACATTGCTCAAGCAGTGATAGAAGTAAAAGGTGTCAACAGCAGCGGAATAGCAGGTATTAAGGAGGCTTTACGCTCCGGCGTGTTAGACAAAGCATTGAAGCATGTGCGCATTGCAGAAGAAGCTAAAGTTGTTGAAGAAGTGCTTGCAAGGCTTGGAAAAGAGAAAGGTGATGTAACATACGGCTTGGAGCAAGTAGAGAAAGCGGGCACATTTGGAGCTGTTGAAACCCTTCTTGTGGCAGATTTTACCATAAGAGACGCTTCAGATGAAAAACGACTGGTTTTGGAGAAGTTAATGAGAGACGCTGAAGAAAAAAGCGGAAAAATTATCGTAATAAGCGTTGAACATGAAGCTGGTCAGAAACTGCTGGCTCTTGGAGGAGTTGCGGCACTTTTACGCTTTCCTGTTAGCTAAACTGAACACACTTTATTTTTCAAAAAATTTTAAGCGCCGTCGCACTTCTGGTTTTGTTTCGGCAAGTTTTTTTAGGGCTTGCTCGAAAGTTTCGTCTGGTGCCAATTCTCTTTTGATAAACACGCCTGTTCTGCCTATTTTATCTCTTCGTAGAAGCGCATGCATACGGTCCAACACTGTCTCTAGAGAAATTCCTAACAGTTTGGCTGTTTCCTCTTCTCGACCGACTATACCGCTTTCAATGTGTCCCTTGTCTGTTGGCTCTATAAGCATAAGTCTCTTGTCAACTCCCGCCACTCTTCTGTCTTCCCTTAGCATTGTAAGAGTGATTTCTCCTCCAAAACTGTAAAAGTCTCTTTCCACTCGACGCATTTTTACGAGAGGAAAGGAAACCGCCTGTTGGCTGTCGATTTCGATGTATCCTTTGACAGCGTAGTAGGGTGTAGCTTGTATAATTAATCGCCTTTTTATCTGAATGCCTGCTCTTTCGAGAGTTATTTCGATTCTGAAAGAAGAGGGGAGGTTGAGTATGAAAATATCTATGTCGCTTTTAGCTGTTACATCTCCTCTCGCAACGCTGCCGTGAGTGATTGTGGTTAGATTTGCCTTTTCCAAAATCTCCATTAGATTAATTGCTTTCGAACGTAGTATCTTCAATTGTTGCCATCGCTGTTTATTGTAGTGGATTTCTAGGCGTTCAGCGTGTCTGATTGGCTTAGTCATGAGATTTGGACCTTCTATAGAAACCTATACTAGAGCGTTAATTTTTAATAAACTAAACCAAAACCCGTGCGATGAAACAATGTCCTCAACATGTACGATGTGTAAACGTAGAGGCGCAATTTACATGCGCCCTTACTCGGGCGAAAAACTATGCAGTAGTTGTTTTTGCCATTCTATAGAGAACAAAGTTAGAGCAGCCATAGCCAAGTACGACATGCTTCGCTTCGACGATAGGATAGCTGTTGGAGTCTCAGGCGGTAAAGATAGTATGGCGCTTCTTCACATTTTGACCAGACTTGAAAGGTCGTTCCCTCAAGCTGAGTTAATCGCTGTTACTGTTGATGAAGGTATCCGCGGTTATAGGGATGAAGCATTAAAAATTGCCGAGGAAGGCTGTAAAAAGCTGGGTGTTGAGCATGTCATTGTTTCATTCAAAGAATTGTTTGGATATAAACTCGACGAGTTGGTTGAGAGATTACATGATAAGAAAAAAAATGGTGGAGGTTTGACGCCTTGTGCCTACTGCGGCGTCTTACGGCGGCGTGCACTTAATTCTGTAGCTCGAAGTTGTGGAGCAACAAAGCTTGCAACCGCACATAACCTCGACGACGAGGCACAAACTGTACTCTTGAACATTTTACATGGTGATCCATTGAGGATAGCTAGAGCTAGACCCGTTTCGTCTGCTACGCATTCGCATTTCGTGTGCCGCATTAAACCTTTCTGTGAAGTCCTTGAAAAGGAAACAACGTTGTATGCTTATTTGCGAAAATTTGAGTTCCAAAACATACCATGTCCCTATGCTCCCGCAGCGTTAAGAAACGACATTCGTACTATGTTGAATAGAATGGAAGAAAAACATCCAGGAATAAAATATACGGTTTATCGCTCAGCAGAGAGGCTAGGGTCTTCCATAGAAAATGCAGTAAAAACAGAAAGACTGAGAAATTGCAGAACATGCGGTGAACCAACTGTAAACGAGATGTGTCAACCGTGCAAAATGCTGCTCAATTTGAAGTCGCATAAACGCTGAGGAACTGTGAATTTTGAGCGGCGGGTCACTGAGGTTCGAAGCCCAGTTTTCGTCAAGCCCACAGCCTACCATTGTCTCGTATCCGCACCCCCTTGAGCGCTGAACGTCTAGACTTAGGTTGCTCCCTCCCGGGCCTGGCCAGATTCACCTAGTAGGCACAGAAACCGCCTCCCTACAGAGACAGCTCCATGACCGCCAGCCCCAAGGGACGGATATTCACTGCAAGGATAAGCGGAGCCCAACGCTCTTTGACGCCTCAGCCTCAGCTCTCAGTCCGTCATATAGAGGATTTACGGTCAAGGCAAAGCCTTTCAGGAGACCCCTAGCCCCCCACCTAAGGCCCGCCACCCAAACTTCATAGCTTCGTCCAAACATTAAAACTTTACCAACCACCAAATTGCTAATACAAAGAGAATAGAGATAGACAAGCATGACTCAAATAGCTTCAAGAAAACTCGTAATCTTCGACGTTGAAGGAGTATTGCTACCTAAAAATCGCTATTTAGTCTTCGAACTAGGGCGAAACCTGAGTTTCTTGCAGTTCATTAAGCTCCTTTTCATTGGTTTCCTCTACGAGATAGGCTTACTCTCTCTAAAATCAGCGCTAGAAACTATGTTCAAACTATTTCGAGATTCCACAGTAGAAGAACTGCTAAATACATTCAGAAAAATACCTTTACTCCCACACACAGAAGCAGTTTTTGTAGAACTAAGGAAAAGAGGGTTAAGAACAGCCCTCATAAGCTCAGGGCTTCCCCAAATGATTGTCGAAAATCTTGCTTCTCGTCTGAAAGCTGACTACGCTTTTGGACTCGAATTAGAAATTAAGGGCAATATCTTGACAGGAAACATCGAAGGCGACGTCATAAAGAAAAACGGAAAAGCCTTCGTAATGAATAAAATCTTGGACCAAGAAAACATTACACGAAGAGATTGTGTGGTTGTAGCTGATGACCGCAACAACTCTCCAATTTTCTATCCAGAGACCTTGAAGATAGGCTACAACCCAGATTTTCTAATAACCCTAAAGTCCGATTATGTAATAAAAGGCAACTTACTAGAAATTGTGCCGATTCTTGAAGGAACTCAAAAAAGGCCTCGTTTTGTTTTATCGCGCAATGAAGTGATTCGGGAAGTTATACATGCCAGCGGATTCTTTGTGGCTCTGGCTGCTATGCGCTTTGGAGTTTATATTGTTGCTTTTCTTCTATTTCTAACGACTCTGACATACATGGCAGCTGAGCTTGCCAGAGTTGAAAGAAAAAGTATTCCCCTAATTTCATCAATTACTCTAAACGCAGCAGCACCCTCAGAACGCTATGAATTTGTTTTGGCTCCAATATTTCTGGCTTTAGGCATCATATTATCTCTTATCCTTTTTCCAACTCCAATAAACTATGCATCGATAGCTATAGTCTCACTTGGAGATAGCACCGCTTCGATTTTCGGCAAAATATTCGGAAAAACTTCAATCCCTTTCAACAAAGGTAAAAGCTTGGAGGGCTCCGTTGCCGGGTTCGCTTTCGCTTTCTTCGGCGCCGCATTTTTTCTTCACCCACTGCAAGCTTTCATTGGCGCAATTGTAGGCACAGTTGTGGAACCCTTGCCGTTGCCGATTAACGACAATCTTTCAACGCCGTTGGCAACTGGTGCCATACTGACTCTTCTCTCTGTAATGTTTTAGGTGTCAAATTATTTGAAATTAGTATTCTCTTTTCATAAAGGATTAGTCTAAGATTACCTGACATAGTTTTCAACAGAGGATGCTATAGCTATCCCTGCCACGACGTTAGAGGATTAAAAAATGATGGAGCGCATAAAAACTGGAGTAGACGGGTTAGATGAACTTATCGGTGGAGGACTAGTAAAAGGCGAAGTAATCTTATTAGCAGGTAGTACCGGCAGCGGCAAAACAATATTCTCTACTCAATTCATTTACAACGGTGCCACACAATATGGAGAAAAGGGAGTGTATGCAACTTTTGAAGAAGATGAAGCAAGCTTACAGAGAAACATGGAAGAACTAGGTATGAACTTGGGAAAACTGGAACGTGAAGGTCAAGTCAGGGTCATAGGATTGCAAGCGATGAAAGACGTGGGTTTGAATGCAAATTTGGACTTTATTCTAAAAATAGTTAAGGAAATGAAAGCTGAACGATTGGTTATAGACTCTCTTACCGCTTTTCTCATTGGAATAGGTGAAAAGTTCGAGTATAGAACTCTAATGCATCTTTTTTATAAAATGCTGAAAAAGATTGGTTGCACAACTATAATGACTTGCAGCGTTCCAGCAGGGTCTAATACATTAGGGCTTGGAATAGAGGAGTTTATTGCCGATTCAGTCATTGTCCTTGAAAACGTTATGGTTGATACTGAACTTAAAACCCGTTTTCTGATTCGAAAGATGCGGGGAACAAGTCACAGCAGAAAGTATCACGATGTCATAATCGGAGAGACTGGACTCAAAATAGTGCCGTTCTCAACGATGTAACACTTGGGAAATATCATGATAGATTTGCTCTTTTATCTAGCAGTTCTGGTGGTTCTCATTACGTTAATAGCTTTTTTTATGCGACAAAAGGGTTCTTACTTCAAGTCAGTGAGAATACTACTCCTTATAGCGTTTTCAGCTGTAGCTTCAATTGTCTTAATTAACATGGTTAAAAACTACATAATAAAAGAAAGCTGGATAATGCAACCATGCATCCTTTGGGGGACATCTGCCGCAATCGTAGCGGCATTGGCAGTAGAGCAAACTGCTTTTATTTTATACAAGCAACAGCAAGTAATACAACGAAAAGGTTTTTTCTCAAATAAGATAAACATAATCTCTCTTCTCTTCAAAATGTATGCGTTTTCAGTTTTAATTGTGGCATGGATATTCACGCCATGGCAAGTAAAAGACAATGTTCCGAATTTATGGGGAAATCTAGTTCAGAGCTTTGTATATGATCCGCTATTCACAGTGTTTCTTGGAGGAATATTAGTCAGTGTTATAGCGTACCCCTGTGCAGTTTTTATTCTTTTAAGTCGCAAATGCAATGAAAAACATGTTTCGGACGCTCTCTGGTGGCTTGGAATTTGCTGGGCAGCTACTGGAGTAACATTGTTGCTTTTCCATGCATTAATGAGGAACCTAGGAATTGAACTAGTAGAAATAAGTTCTCTATTTTATGTGCTATATTGTGGAATCGTGGCATATCATTTTAGGCAGACAACAATTCTAGAGAGTCTATTCAAAATTACAGATCCTTCTCTTCGTCTAAGAGAGGGAGAGCATCTTGTTGTTTTCTATACGGACAAAGTAGACAAGTGGAAACTCTTTGCAGCATACATCCGCCAAGGCTTATGTGAAGGTGATAGAG